>CAJQQY010000041.1 GCA_905480595.1 uncultured Saprospiraceae bacterium
ATTCCTTTGCCAGTAGGTAATTTGATCGAGGCTTCAAATCGACCATATTTCCAATCTCCTTTTCCGATGCTTCTAATTCTCCCAGAGGTATAAGGCTTGCCTCCTACCTTTTCTTCTTTAGCGATTATTTTTAGAACGCCATCTGATAATTCGACATTTTCAGATTGATACCATTGTAATTCATTATTACCCCAACCACAAAGATTGATATCACATCCATCACCAGTCTGAATTGACCATTTTTTATCATCTAAGGAGGTTTGTTCAAATTCATCTTGCCAGACTATCTGAGGGCATTGAGCATTGATGATTTCAAGTCCGCTAAAAAATATTAGAATGATGAAAAATGGTATTCGATTCATTACATTTTATTTTTTGATGAATTCAGAATTAGTTATGAAAATATACATTGTCAATAAATACCGTAGTTCCATTAGCTGGCATTCCAGCAAATATTATTTGAGCAATATGTTCCTTCGTAGTTAAACCAACGAAATCAGCTAAAGGTAAATCCAAACTAATCCATTCTCCCTGTGCAGGATTTTCAAAAGCCAATTCATGTTCCGTATCATCACCACCATCAAAGGCTCCGTCTGGACCGAAGTCTACTATTTTGACTCTAAATTGTGCTGCATCAGGTGTCCAAATATCCAAATGGAAATGTGTCATACTGGTCACATCAATTTGATTCGCTACCATTTCAGCACCGACAAAATCAAGATTGCTATATTTTAACGTGGCACTTCCCATGATATCCACTTCTTCATAATCTGCTTGCGACCAAACGGTCTGCCAAGTATCAACAGCTACATTTGTATAGGCGTCACTAAACAAGGAAATCACATTTCCTGGATCTAAGGTAGGCGTTGGGGCAGCAACGCTTGGAGCCGTTAGAAGTCCAGCAATATCATAGAAAAAGATATTATCCATAAAAACTGTTGACCCTGATGGTCCAGCAGAATAAATGAACTGAGCAATATGTTCTCTAGTCGTCAAACCAGTAAAATCTGCTAAAGGTAAATCTAAACTGACCCACTCCTCATTGGTTGGATTTTCAATGATGATTTCATGTTCGGTATCATCACCACCATCAAAAGCACCGTCGGGGCCAAAGTCCACTATCTTGACTTTTACTTCGGTGGCATTAGCTGTCCAAATATGGGTATGGAAATGGGTCATGGTGGTAATGTCAATCTGATTGGCAATTGTTTCAATTCCTACAAAACCTAATTCACTATATTTTTTTACCTCATCTCCTTGAACCATGGTGTCCAACAATGAACCTGACGACCAAACAGTCAACCAAGTATCTACAGGCACATCATTGTACGCATTACTGTATAATGAAATGACGTTGTCTGCCGTTACCGCAGGAGTTGGTGCTGCTATGGTGGGTACCGCACTAGAACCAGGACCACCACCTGTCATACATCCTTCTCCAAGTATTATGTCATCGAAATAATGAATGGTTTCTGCATCCTTAGGTCCTTGAAAATCAAAGAACAAAACAAACCGATCATACTTATCGGAGTCCCCTGCAGAGAAAGGAAAACAAAGTTCTTCCCATTCGTTAGCAACGGTAGTCATCGCGGTAGTTTCTGTACTGAGACTACCATCAAGACTATCTTCTATTTTTACATTTACTATTTGACCTGCTGCTGGCGAATAGACTTTGACTTTGATATCTTGGAAAGTTGAGAAATCTATTTTTGTTGACAAGTCAAAGAAAAAACCAGCCCAAGGCTGCACTCCTGCATTCTGAATTACCTCAACTACTTTTTCAGAAGTGTTGATACCTCCTGGCGCAGGATTGTCAATATGACTTATAGTAAGCGTAGCTGCATCTATGTCTCCAAAAATTGTATACTCTGGTCCTTCACACTCAAACGCTAATGCTTCATCGCCACTCAACTCTGGATTGATGATTAAAAACACACATTCCGAAGTATCTATCACCGGAGGTACATAAGCAGATGGAGGAGGAATGTCATCCTCTTTGTTACAAGAAGTGGAGAATATTGATACCATACTAAAAAGCATCAACATCATAAAAACAGATAAGCTATTTCTGTTAACAAAATATATATTACTCTTTTTCATTTTTTTTTGTTTAAAAAATTCTGCAATTAATTTAAAAACAGTCTTTCCAATATCCCTTAGTTATATCCATCATTTTGTGGATAGCTTGGATCCAATAAATCTATTTGTTGGGGAGGGATAGGCCAATGTTTCATATATTCTTGAAGAATATCTTTTGGATTTCCCTCTGGATAAGACTCATTCATATTGTCATTATTCATATGGTCAATCAAGAACTCAAATAATTTACCTGTTCTTTTTAGGGTAAACCATCGTTGCCCTTCAAAGGCTAATTCCCGTGCTCTTTCATCTAAAATAGCTTGTAAGTCGATAGACCCAATCGGGGCTGCCTTAGCACGAGTTCTTACTGCATTGACATAGTCAATTGCTTTGTCTGGATTATTCAACATTAAGTTGGCTTCGGCTCCAATCAGGTATGTTTCAGCTAGTCGATAAATCATTACATTTTTATAATGGTTTCGATCCGTTGCTTCTGCTTCATCGTCAAAAAATTTGAGTACTCCTGGATTTTGTCTTCGGTAATAGAGCATAAACTCATTTTGATCGGTAGGAGAATTTTCATAAAGATCTAAAGGCTCCCCGATATTTTTACCTGCAGGAAGGGTCTCTTCATCATTGTATAGATATTCGAAAATATAATAGTTTCCATCCTTCCGATCATCATTTGGATCTTCATTTAATAAATTGATCGCATAATCATTCAAGGATAAGAAGCCTACCCCTGCTCCCCCATTTTCTAAAGACTGAACCATTCCTGGTGCCTCCGCATAGCTAGAAACTACATTCCAATTCATGATATGGTAACTACCTCCACCAATTGTTTCGTTTTTAAAGTTGACCGCAAATAAAGTTTCAGCGTGATCGATATCTCCTGCAAATACTTCTTTGGTCGTTGGCATCAGACTATAGTTTCCACTCATAATTATGGAGTCTGTTTGTGCAGCAGCCTCATCCCAGTCTTCTTCCCACATCGCCACTTTAGCGCGTACATGCCGAGCAGCTCCTTGATTCCACCGGCCAAATTGAAGAGAAGTATAATCCAAATTATTGATGGCAAAATCTAAATCACTTTTTAGTAAGGAAAAGATTTCTTCCTCTGAAGATTTGTCACGCGGTACCTCAAAAGCATTTTCTGGTGTGGTCGGTTCCGTACTGACGAAGATATTGTTAAAGCAACGGTACAACATAAAAATAGAATTGGCCCTCATACATCGAGCTTCCGAAAGTATTTGATTACGTCTGTCTTCTTCTATCTCATCTAAACTTTCTGCTCCTTAATGATCGCATTGGAACGATCTACGATTTTATAAAAATGTACCCAATATTTATTGATCCCTGATTCCGTTCCGAAATCACCAAGACTTGCTCCCCACAACAATCGACTATAAAGGGAAACCTCTCCGGTTATCCCTACCCCAAGGTCACTTTTAGCCTGAAGAATTAATGGGTAGGCCCCATTCAAACTATTGTCTTCATAGAGTTGACGGTTTAAGGTATATAGACCAACCACCGCAGATTCCAAACCTTCAGGAGTAGAGTATAAAAAATCTACGGAGGTGTCAGAAAGTAATTCATCTTTTAAAAAATCATCGCTACATGAAGTGAACATCAAAGCGATCATCAGCATCAAAATGCTTTGCTTAAATTTTATTTGAGTATATAATTTCATGTGTTTTTCTTTTTTAACAATTGCTGTATTTTGATTAAAATCCTAATTTAAGACCAAAGGTAAAATTCCGTGTTTCTGGGAAAGCGGTTGCTCCTCCATTAACCAGATCTTGCTCAGGACTGTAGGAACGAAAGTCTGTCCCCGTAAATAAATTAGTTCCCGTAAAATATAAATTGACTTTACTCAATCCTAGATTACTCAACCTCTCCTCAGGAAACGTATAACCTAGAGTAACTGTTCTCAAGCGAATGTAAGAAGCATCTCTTACGGCAAAAGGAAACAAATGTAAGTGGGTATCTGGTTTAGGTCGAGGATAATCCGTAGACGGAAATTCTGGCGTATAATATTTAGCTCTAATCCCATTTATTGATCCTTTCCACAACTCTCCATTGGCTAGTACAGAATTCAATCTAGTCGCTCCTTGAACTATAAATACATCTACAAATAATTGAAATCCTTTGTAGCTCATCGTAGTGTTTAACGAGCCATACCAGTCAGGATCGGTATTAGTGAAAACATTATCTCTATTGTCAATCTGTCCATTTCCATCTTGGTCCACTACCCGGATATCACCAGGTCGTGCTAAGGGATTTCCACTTTCTGCAATATTATCTCCTTCCTGATAAATCCCATCATATTTTGGTAACCAGATATTATTGATGGATTGTCCTACTGATAATCGTCTTCCAAATGTATCAGTAATATCAATTTGGTTTCCTTCATCATCTAACTCTCCGGTCAAGGAAAGAACTTTATTTCTATTTCTGGAGAAAACCATTCCGACGGATAAATTAAATTCATCTCTTCTGATTAAGTTGGTAATCAGACTCGCTTCGATTCCTTTATTTTCCAACTCGCCTACATTAAAACGAATCACATTAAAACCGGTCGTTCCAGCGATTGATCTATCCAATAATAAGTCGGAAGTTTTAGCATAATAATACTCAACCGTCCCTTCAAAGAAATTTCCAAATAATCTAAAATCAACTCCCGTATTAAATGTTCTGGTCGTCTCCCACCGAAGGTCTGGATTAGGTAATCTGGAAGAAGCGGTAGCTCCACTTATGGTTTCATCGCCAAAGACATAGGGGATATCATCCGCTTTTCCAAGGGTCTCCAAAGAGTTGATACCTTGGTTACCAGTCGCACCATAACTGAGGCGAAATTTTAATTCATCAACTTCCGTTATCTCTTCCATAAATGGTTCAAGGTGTACTTTCCACGCAGCTGATGCTGCTGGGAAAAATCCCCATTTATTATTTTCGGAAAAAACGGAAGCTCCATCTGCTCTAGCAGTAACTTCCAATAAATAGCGATCCATATAATCATAACGTACTCGCCCTAAGTAAGAAAGCAATCTTCGCTTGGAAACACTTCTAGGACTTCCTAACAATGTAGTTGCATCTCCATTATAACTTAAAGCATCATTGGTGAAACCTGATTTTTCGATTTGAGTAAACTCATTTTTCTGCTCATCAAATGCCTGTACTGCTGTAAAATCAATATTGTGATCTTCCCCTGTTTCAGGAGCATAGGTAACGATGTTTTCAACTAATGATTGTCGAAATAAAGTATTGGCGATTAGCCCAAATCCATTGACTCCTTCGTCTCCTGCAGAATGTAAAGAAGTACGATATAATCCTCTATTTGTATTTCTATTTCTTAAAAATGTTCTTAACGAATAAGAAAGCCCCGGAAGGATCTGATAGTTCAAGGTTAGGTTAATATCCGTTAGATTAATTTTGGTTTCATCTTCTGATTCTCTTTGGTCCCACAATGGATTAACCGCAATATTGGATGGGCCTAAGTACAATTTTACGAGATCTCCATTTTCATCAAATGGTTTTGCCAAAGGCGTAATGTTGGTAAAGTTAAGGTTACCTGACTCTCGATCTTGTTGGGCATTTTGATAATTGACAATCCCTTTTAAACTTAATCTATCCGTGATTTTTTGATCTAGGTTTAACTTAAAAGTGGCCCTGCGATATCCTGAATTAGGAATGATTCCATTTTGGTCAAAAAAGCTGATACTAGAGAAAACTTTCGTTTTTTCTGAACCTGCTGAAAGACTTAGCGCATGACTTTGAAGCAAGGCATTATCTAAAATGAGGTCCTCCCAATCCACAAAATTCTGACTACTGATGGCATCTATTTCAAAAGGAGTAAAAATATTTTGATCATTGAGGTACTCTCCTGTAAAACGATTCCGATTGGCTTCTCTTCTAAGGTCAATAAACTGCTCTCCAGTATATTGATTAAAGTTTCTGGTTATCGATTGGGTGGTTGTAAACCCGTGATAATTTAGACTAATTCGACCTTCCTTACCCGATTTAGTGGTAACGAGGATAACTCCATTAGATGCTCTAGAACCATAAATGGCAGTTGAAGAGGCATCCTTTAAAATCTCAATATTAGCAATGTCATCCGGTGCAACATCATTAAGATTATCAAATGGCAATCCATCAACGATGATTAAAGGATTATTTCCATTTGGTGCAACGGACACATTTCCTCTGATGACAATATTGGAGTTTCCTCCCGGTCTCGCATCGGATAGATTTACTTGCACTCCTGCTGCCCTTCCTCTTAACATCTCCGATACATTAGTGGTGGGCAAAGCCGTCGCTTCTTCTATATCCACACTTGTAACGGATCCCACGACATTACTTTTCTTCTTTGTTCCATAACCTACCACGGTTATTTCCGCCAAAGATTCCGTCGCTTCCAACAAGGTGACATTCAATATAGTTTGGTCTCCCACAAGTACTTCCTGAGTATTAAAACCGGTATAACTAAAAACAAGAACATCATTGTTGGAAACATTATTAATCGTGAAATTACCGTCAAAATCAGAAGCATCTCCATTAGTAGTTCCTTTGACGATAATGCTTACTCCTATTAAAGGATCTTTACCGTCCTGAACTGTTCCGGTAATGGTTTTGGTTTGGCTATAACTTGATAAACTAAATAACAGTAAGCATAAGTTTACCAAAATTATTTTTATCCTTTTCATAAGTATAGTTTTGTTTTGATGAAATATAGGTTTTTATAAATAATGGCTATTTTTTTTTGTCAGAAAAAATTAAAATCAATAGTAATTATTTTCTGACTGACTCAAAAGTAAAAAACTAGGACTCATTTAAGTAAAATATCACTACTACATTACTACATCATAGTTAAAATTGTCAAAGAATTACTTCAATATTACCTATACAAATCTTAAAAATGAAAACCATATTCTTTCAAACAGCATCTACTCTTTCACATTTTTTTTTACAATTGAATCTAACTAAGTTTGTTTCCATCAAAACAAAAACAAAACAAAATGCAAAAAATCCAATTCACCAAAAGTATCTTACTGTTCACTTTTTTATTTTTCTTCTCTTGTCAAAGCGATACTACCACCGTCTCGACTTCAGATGGAGAAAAAGAAATTTCTACGGATGAATTACTCCAAACGATTGGCGCAAGTTATGTTTATGGTTATCCTTTGGTTTTGATGGACCTCACCAAAAAAGTTTCGACTAACATAAAATCACCGCATCCAACTAAGCCGATAGCTCCAGTCAATCAGTTGGGACATTTTAGAGAATTTCCAGATCATACCTTGACTGCGATTGTCAAGCCGAATGTCGACACTTATTATTCTATCGCTTGGTTTGATTTGGAAAAAGAACCACAAGTGCTATTCATGCCTGCAACGGAACGATATTATTTGTTGCCGTTTTATGATGCCTATTCTAATGTTTTTGCTTCGCCAGGAACTCGAACAACTGGAACTGATGCGCAAACTTTATTGATTGCTGGCCCAACTTGGAAAGGAAAAATACCTGAAGGAATGACATTGATTCAGGCACCTACTCAGATGGTTTGGTTGCTTGGAAGGATTCAAGTGAATAGCGCAGAAGATGGAGCGACGACGGTAAAAGAAATTCAAGATGCCATGCGTTTGGTTCCATTAAGTGAATTTGGAAATGAAAATTATACGCCTCCAACTGGCATTGTAAAAACTGAAGACCAAAATATCATTCCTGTAAAAACCATCCGAGAATTGGATGTAAACACTTACCTAAATCGTCTCTCAGAATTAATGATAAAAAATCCGCCTGCTCCTGCCGATACTGCGATAATTAGAAAAATGGCAAAAATTGGATTTGTTCCTGGACAGTCATTTGAAGTGAGTACAGATAATTTTATTTTAAAAACTAAGCTCAGTAAACTTCCCGATTTTATCCATAAAAAATTCGAAGCTCGCCGTGCCGAACCAGACCGTACACTTTTAAATAATGGTTGGATGCTAGTCAGCGAAGGTATTGGAACTTATGGAACTGATTTTTTGCGAAGAGCATATATTGATTTTATCGGTTTGGGGGCATGCATTCCTGAGGATGCCGTTTATCCAAATTGTTCTTTTGATAAAGATGGAAATCCGCTAGATGCGAGTAATAAATATACCATACATTTTGAGGCTGACCAGATTCCGCCGGTCAATGCTTTTTGGTCCTTGACGGCTTACAATGAAGATGAATTTTTAGTGAAAAATGAGTTGAATCGTTTTGCCCTAGGAGATCGAGATGATTTGAAATTCAATGCGGATGGTTCTTTGGATTTATATATTCAAAATGAAAAGCCTAGCGAAGATCGAATGCAAAATTGGTTGCCGATTCCTTCAGATGGTCCATTTTATTTGACCTTAAGGTTGTATTGGCCGAAGCAAGAAGTGTTAGATGGGAAATGGGAAATTCCGTTTGTGGTGCCTGTGAAGTAATTGTCTAATCAGTTATCGGATAACTCCAAAATTAAAATTTTCAGCTTAAGGATTTTCAAAAAATTAAAACGCTTAACACTCGAAGTCACCTGATGAATAGAGAAGGTTTACCTAATTTTTTTCTTCCAAAAATTTTATCGCAATACCTTCATATTCATAAGCAATATAATCTCCACCCATATCCAGAGGTTCATCTCCAGTATCATCAAACAAAGTGATAATATTGATCGCCAAAGCAAATCCATTAAAAGAAGTTCGTTCTACCTCTCTGACTTTTTTAAAAATAATGGCATCAGCATAGTAGCGACTTGCTTCTTTTTTCATTTTCCTAATTAATCCTTTATCCATAGTTGATTCATTGCCAGTTACAACAATTTTGGAAATCACTCGGTAAGGTGTAAGTAGTAAATCTTTGTCGTCATAAATAATAATTTTTTTCCAACCTTTTTTGGGATACTCACTTTTATGAACATTTGAGGTAGTGATTAATTGCGATTCGATAATTGAATTATAACCTACACAACTACTCATCAAGAGGGAAAGTAAAATAAAAAATATAAAAGGAAAGGGGTTAAGTTTTAGCATGACTTTCATATTAATTTAGATACTAAATTAGCAATTACTTCACAAAGCTGTTCCTTCGAGAATAATTTAACGAAACTTTAAATTATTGTTTGACCCTTACTTTAACCAACCCGTAATACTCAACCGATCCTTTTTACTTACCATTACTTCATGCTCCAATAAATCACTTTTAAAAATAACTGTTCTCCCCCACTCCGGCAAAATCGTAATCGCTCCTTGATCCGTATAAATAACCAATGCGCCACCATCATCTACTTGCCGATTTTGATTGAGATAGGTGACTATAGAATATTTTCTACTATTGTCATTTCTGAATCGGTCGATATGCCTTTTGTAAAATGCGCCTTTTTCAAAAAGTGCATAATGGAATTCCCAATCTTTAATTCCGGTGTAGCAAGTACGATTGAGGTAAGTACAAAAATCATCAATTTGAAAATTGAAAGATTTTTCAAATTCATTTTCCGAATCATTTTCTATCCATGAAATCTTATCTGACCGAATGGCGAGTGCTTCTTTTGCATTGACTTTATTGCCAATATTCGCTTTTTTAAAAACGCCATCTTGTTCTTTTGCCAATAATAAATCTCTCAAACCTGTACACGTTGACGCTGTAAAAAACCCATCTACTTGAGCATAATTATTATGAAGGAGATCTTCAATAATTTTTTCGTACACTAAATTTTTATCCATTTTGATTTACATTTTTGTAAAACAAAGGCGAATAAAATTTCTCCAAAAAAGGTTTGATAAGGAACGGTAGATTAATAGATTCAGAGATTTTGGGTCGTTTATTTTGTTGCTAATTTTTGCTTTGAAAACATGAGTTATGTTGATATAATGATTAATTTTCAAAGTAAAATCAGCAACAAAAGAAGCAGCCAAAAATTTGAATTTATTGATCTACCGTTCCTAAGCACGTAGGACCATTCACCGTACAATCAACCAAAAGCGGATTTAACGCAAAACAGCCTAAAAAGGATTATATAAAATCTCTTGACGAAGAGTTATTGAATCACTCACGGATTCAATTTATTTTATAATTCTGTTGCATCAAAACTCTTTTGGTTTACTTATAAACCTTCGTTTTGTCATTGGCGATTGGCCAACTTCCTGACTTATTAAAATTGAAAAATGATCTGTCTCTCTGCTTCTATCCAATTCAAATTAGAAGTAAATATTTGAATGGTAATTTCAGGGAGTAAGATAATTAGGATTTTGGATTGTTTGAGAAAAAAGGAAATTTATTATGAATGTTTTTTATCTAAATGTTGACGGCTAAATTACAAAAGATAACAAGTGTTATTTTTTCCACATATATGTTCATTATCTTAAATCGAAATAAGTACCGAACCATAATTATGTTTCTTCACCTAAAACCATTTTGCTATGAATAAAATTTTTACCCTCATAATTACATTAGCGCTAGCGTTATGTTCAATTAATCTTTTGGCTCAAATAGAAATTGATACCTGTGTAACTGACTTCTATTTTGATAATGAAGATCCTCCATATGAGTTTATTTATATTGACTCTCTCAATAATCCTCAAAATATTTGGCAAATTGGAGTACCGGAAAAAGACAATATTTCACTTCCCTACACTCCATATGTTTCTATTGTAACGGATACGATGTTGCCTTATCCGACCAATGATACTTCTTCTTTTATTGTTGCGGTTTGTCATTATTCCCAATATGGTTTTATGCCAACCTTTACTGTTTCTAATTGGGAATTAGACTATTATATAGATTCAGATTCACTCAATGATTTTGGAATGATTGAAATTTCCATTGATCAAGGGAATACTTGGTGGGAATTATTATCCGCTGGTTGGCCACATGGCGATACTATTTTTACTGGAAATTTAGGAAGACAAGGTACGTTGAAATTTGATCCAACTTTTGTCCCATATCCAGATTTTGAAAACCATATGATAGATATTTCAAATTCTTTTACCACACCAATTGATACGATGTGGATTAAGTTTACCTTTATTAGTGATGGAAATCCTGAGGAAAAAATGGGATGGGTAATCGAAAGTCTTACATCAAGTCAAGGACTTTATAGCTCAGTTGAAGATATCAGAGCTAATTCATTTGCGGTTCATACTTTTCCAAATCCTGCGAATAATATCCTAAATTTACAAATCGAAAAGGAAGACTTGGATGATTATCATATTCGGTTTTTCAATACGACTGGGAAACTGATCTATCAAACTTCTATTCAAAATGATTATCAAAAAGAGATTGATGTTTCAAGTTTCCCAAAAGGAATTTATCATTATGTGGTCACTAAACTAGACGACCAACAAAAAGGATTCGGAAAATTAATCATACAGTAAAAATTTTAAAAGATGGAAAAAGCACTACAAACCATGATCAATAATATGCCTGAGAAAACAGGCAAATCATTGGATGAATGGAAAAAGATTTTAAAAGCAAAAGGCTTCGCCAAGCATGGAGAAGCTATGAAATTTCTAAAAGGCGAACATGGCGTGACCCATGGATTCGCGA
>CAJQQY010000042.1 GCA_905480595.1 uncultured Saprospiraceae bacterium
CCATTAAGTTAAGGTAATTTTCACTTACAAGAAATCTACGTTACAATCTACTGATAGCATCCTATACCATTATCTTAATGGCATTAAGCGCCAGCAAGGTGAGAAATAAAAAAATATTTATTTCTCAAAAAATATGCCCCGCTCGATAGTCCGAACTAGAGCATTTAGACATTATAAAACCTTTCCTTTCTTTCGTATATTCGTCAATACAAAACACCATTTCAATATGAAAAAACTACTCCTTGTATTAATTGGACTCGCATTATTCTTAGGAATATCCTACCTCATCATTGCACACGAACCCACTCCTGAATACTATCCTGAAAGAAATTATATCACCGATCAGGAAGATATGATTCTAACCAATTTTTTATTAGCCAAGGATAGTTCGGTCATAGAAATTCCAGCAGGGCACTTTTCCATTTCCAAAAGTATCATCATCAATGGTTTGACCAATGTTACGATCCGTGGAAAAGGAATGGAAAAATCTGTTTTGAGTTTTAAAGGACAAACCGAAGGTGCCGAAGGTTTAAGAATCACCAATGGAAAAAATATTACCGTCGAAGATTTGACTTTAGAAGATGCTGCTGGTGATGTCATCAAGGCAATGGATTGCGATGGATTAACATTTAGAAGAGTGACTGCTGCCGCTACTGGAAAAACGGAATCCAGTAATCCAGCCTATTTATTTTATCCAGTTTTGAGTAAAAATATTTTGATTGAAGAATGTGTTGCCATTGGAGCATCCGACGCAGGCATCTATGTGGGACAATCCTCCAATGTGGTCGTGCGAAATAATCATGTTTATTATAATGTAGCAGGCATTGAATCTGAAAATTGTGGGAACGTAAAAATCTATGGCAATGATGTCCATGAAAATGTTTCTGGAATTCTTGCTTTCGATCTCCCAGGTTTAGCTCGCTATGGAAAAAATGTAGAAATTTATAACAACAAAATTTACAATAACAACATCAGTTCATTTGCACCAAAAGGTTCTATCGTTGGAGAAGTTCCTTCTGGCAATGGTATGTTGATTATGAGTTCCGATAGTATCTATGTTCATGATAATGAATTTATTGACAATCGAACAATGGATATTGCCATTTCCTCCTACCTTACCGCTGCTAATGATAATACCGATGCAACGCCTCAACAAGCTTCTACCTCTGACAATGCCATCACTCAAGCAAGATTAAATCAGATGGCTGCACAAACGGCTGGCATTAGTAATGCCATCAAAAAAGATAAAAACTACAATCCTTTTCCAAGAAGAATTATGATAAAAAATAATTCTTATCAATGCGATAGATGGTTTCCAACCATTCATAATGACTTTGGAATTTTAATGTTGTACGCTAGTTTTTTGAAGCATGTTAACATCGTTTGGGATGGACAACGGGCAGAAGATTATTTGATGCCAGATGGAAGTGTAAAACCTATTTACCAAATTTGTATAGAGGAAAAAGAAGGGATAAGGTTTATTGATGCTGATGTAGGAAATGACCTAGCTAATCTTTCTAAAGATATTTCAAAACATCAATGTAATTTTTAGGGAATGATAAAAAACGCTTTGTTGATGAATTTTTTTAAATACTTTATTCTTATCATAATCCTCTTTTCTGCATGTGTCCAAACGGTAGAACATGTAAACCCCATAGTCATTAAAAAAGCAATTAATGGTTTACATTCCGATAAAGAAATAGTCGAAACCCATGATTTGGGAAAAGGTAAATTGTCCGAATATGGTTTCTTTACTGGTGATTTAAATCAATTGACCCCTGCCAATAACCATGTAATTCCGTACGAATTGAACTCTCCCCTATTCTCTGACTATGCGGATAAAAAAAGATTTATAGTCCTCCCAAAAGATGCTAAAATAAAATACGATACAAGAGAAGTTTTGGGTTTTCCAGTTGGAACTATATTAGTCAAGAATTTTTATTATCAAGCTGATAATCTTGCAGAAACGGATTCCAATATCATCATAGAAACTCGATTATTGATTAAGGAAAAAGATGAGAGTTGGACCGCCTTACCTTATGTTTGGAATGAAAATCAAACGGATGCGTATTTAAGTATATTAGGAAAAAAACTACAAGTGGCGAGAATAGATAAAAATGAAATAGCACCATTTGAATACGCTGTGCCTGACATCAATCAATGTAAAAGTTGTCATATGAAAGGCAACCAGCCCCATCCTATCGGCCCGAGTGCCAGACAATTAAATCGAGATAATGTTTTTGGGAAAACTGTCTACAACCAATTAGACTATTTGATCGAGCAAGGATTTCTAGTCGGTTTGAAAAATGCAGCAGCAGCTCCAAAACTAGCAGATTATTCCGCTCCTCATTCCGCTTCTATCAATGATCGAGCAAGGGCTTATTTAGATATTAATTGTGCACATTGCCATCGGACAGATGGCTCAGCAAGAAATACGGCACTTTTCCTTGATTATGATGAACAGGATGAAATTGATTTTGGCATTAATAAACATCCCATTTCGGCAGGGCAAGGTTCTGGTAATTTGATGGTAGATATTGTCAAAGGTGCTCCTGAAAAATCTATCCTCGCTTATCGGATGAAACATACTGACCCAAATATCATGATGCCTGAAATGGGGAAAAAATTAGTTGATGCAGAAGGTGTAGCGTTGATTGAGCAATGGATTAGGGAAATGGAATAGTTCTTTTTTTACTAAGGAATTACGCTCTGCGCTAGTTCCAAGTATTTTATAAAACGCTGTCTTCTATAGTATTTGTGCAATAGTTGGCAGAGTCAAGTTGAATACGAGACACTCTGTAAAGCGGTATCTGCAGCAGGGATGGAAAACATCTTCAATAACATGATCATTGATTTATTTCAATTCTACTCTGATTCGATTAAAAGCCCTAGCATCTGGATTTTTACCAACGGAATCAAGACTTTGATATCAGAGTCGCCTACCAAGAAAATGTACTCTTCTGGACGAATAGAAGGAAGCTGTTGGCAATAGTCTGCCAATGATTTGAGCAATCGTTGGGTTAATAGAATTGCTCTTGACTTGGACTTGGAAACGATTTTGATCTTATTTTCAGCAAATAAAATGTGCTTAGATTGGAGTTGAATGACTTCGGAAACACGGAGTCCGCAGTCGAGCATCAGCAGAATGATGACTTGATATTTTTTAGAAGAGGTGGATTGGAGGAGTTATTTTTGTTGGTGGGTTTTTATGGTGATCGGAGGACTTGGATTCATACTTCTTTTGGTTGAGATATGAAACTACGATTTTGGAGGTGGAATTGTGGTTTGGGGTTGTGCTTAATGTAACCCGTTGGGGAACAGTCGGAAAACCTAACATTAGATGGGTGGTGCCAAAAAGAAAGCCCGAGATCCTGATTATTCGGATTTCGGGCTTTCTTAGAATATTTTAAATAAGGAATACTTTTAAAGGGAAAAGTAAAGTTATTTTAGTCTTTAGAGGAAGAATAAATTGACATATTCTTTTTTTCTAAATCTACATTTTGATCAAAATGGTTATTTAAATAATCGACATAAATATTAATAATTTGTTCTTCATTAAAATTGTTCAACACAACCTTTCTTCCATTCAACCCCATCAATTCTTGTTCTTTACGAGTTAATGCTATAAACTTTTGAAGTTTCAGTACCAAATCATCCTTGTCCTTTATTTTACAAATAAACCCATTGTAGTTATCCTTAACAACATCTCGGCAACCAACATTATCAGTAGTAATAATTGGTTTACCCATTGCTGCAGCCTCTAGTAAAATTCGAGAGATCCCTTCATTATAAAATGATGGAAAGACCAAGCAAGAACTATTTTCTAAATAGGGTCGAACGTCTTCCGTTTCTCCCAAATAAGAAATAATATTTCTCTTTTGCCAATTCTGAATGTCTTCGTATGGAACAGCATTTGGATTGGATGGATCTATAAAACCTAAAATTTGAAACTCTATATATTTATATTCCCTCTTTATAATTTTCGCTGCTTCGACAAACTCTTTTACTCCTTTATCCCAAATAACTCTTCCAGCAAACAGAAAAGAGAGTTGCTTTTTTTCATTTATATAATACGATTCTTTGGGCTTAAATTTTTGAGTATCAATTCCTTCACTTGGAAGTAAAAATGCTTTTTTCTTCGTTGTGATGCCTTTATCAATAAAGCTATCTAAATCACTTTGATTTAAAAACCATATTTGCTGACTATATTTTGCTGCAATTTGGTATAATTTGGTTGATAAGAATTTTACAACTTTATTATTAAAAGAAAATAATCTTCCTAGCCCGGTTGTAATTGCAATGGAAGGAATTTTACACCATCTTGCAGCAAGGGTACCATATATATTTGGCTTGATCGTGTAGTGGAAAATAAAATCAAATTTATTTTTACGATAAATCCGAATCAGTTGGAGCAGCGTTCTTAAATCGTTGAGTGGATTAGTACTGTAATTACTGGTGTAGATATGATGAAAATTAAATCCTTCCGCTACTAATTTTGCACTAAAATTATCTTGAGGTGCGATAATTGAAACCTCATATCCCAAATCTTTTAACCTTCGTATTAATCCTAATCGGAAATTATAGACACTCCAAGAGGTGTTGGACACTATGGCTATTCTCTTTTTAATTTTTGCTAATTTTAGTTTTTGTCTTATTTACTAATGTTACTCACTTTATTCTACTCTTTTTTACTTCGCTTTACAGTCTGAATGTTAGTAGATGAATTGAGCATTGTTCTTTTTTTCTTTGAACAAACATACGAGAACCAAAAAATTCCTTTTCCATTCACTTTTTGAAACTCTGGTTTCAAGCAACGCAGGAAAAAATAGCTTAACGCAAAGCAAGCTCCCGCACCCTCATTTTTCGCCGCACCTCATCCGCTCCTTACTACTCATGGTTTTCCTTCCAGTTTTAAATTTGCTTTGTTCTTAAACAATATTTACTTTTCTTAAGTGAAAGTAAATTATGAATCGTAATATGAGTTATTTATTTAAACCGCATTCCTATAGAACAGAATCATCATTCAAATCATTTCGAACTGATTTGATTTCTTGCTCATCACTTTTTGGGTAGATCAAAAGGACATCTCCTTCGTCTATCACGATCATATTTTTTAGCCCTTTGATAACCGCTTTTTTAGTTCGAGGTAATCGCACAAAGTTGTCTTCACAGTCTACGGCACTTAAAATAATCCCTTGCATGACATTATCTTTTTTATCTTTTTCCAAATAAGCATGCAAAGAATTCCAAGTTCCTAAATCACTCCAACCAATATCTGCTGGAATGGTGTACACATTCTTGGATCGTTCCAACAAGGCATAATCAACTGAAATCTTTTCTGTATTTGGATAAACTCGATCAATATATTCTTGCTCTTCGGATGTATTATATTTTGAAATATCTTCTCCAAGTACTTCGAGAATTGAAGGCGCATTATTTTGAAACGCTGCAGTTACTGCCTTTACACTCCAAATAAAAATGCCTGCATTCCAAAAATAATTTCCTGCATCCAAGTAACTCTGAGCCGTTTCCAAATCAGGTTTTTCTTTGAATTGAACTACCTTTTCAATTGCTTGCGCTCCATCTTTGTGATTCACTTCAATATAACCATAACCTGTGTCAGGACGAGTAGGTTGAATACCTAGAGTAACCAATGATTCTCCTTTCTCAGCATAGGAAAAAGCCAAATTCATTTTTTTATTAAACTCCGCCTCTTTTAAAATTACATGATCCGAAGGCCAAACTGCGAAAGTGGAATCAGGATTTTGATTTGCTATTTTTAAGGCTAAATAGGCAATACATGGAGCTGTATTATTTCGAGATGGTTCTAGTAATATTTGATTATCAGAAATATCAGGAAGGTGTTCGTTGACTAATTCTTTATATCTTTTATTTGTAGCGATTAGGATATTTTCTTTTGGAACTAATTGTAAGGCACGGTCATAAGTGAGTTGGATTAAAGATTTTCCAACTCCTAAAATATCTAAAAATTGCTTTGGTAGTGATTCTCGGCTGGCTGGCCAGAAACGAGAGCCAACACCTCCTGCCATGATTGCGATATATTTATTTGAATTTTCCATTAGTTATAGATCAATAACTTTTTTATCAAAAAAATGATAATTAAGTAATTATAAAAATTTGATTATTTTTAAATGCTTTTGTTGCCTTTCTTCATTTTTTGTTCTAAGTGAATTCATAGGGTTAACTTAGCTGAGGTAATTTTATCCCATTTAAGTGCTTGTTACTTTTTTCAGTCGAAAAAAAAGTAACCAAAAATTCTCGGCGAAAAAAATGCTCAACTCTATTCCAGCTCCCGCACCCACATTTTTCGCCTTTCCCAACCCGCCCCATAACTCACAGATCATAACTCACAGATCATAACTCACAGATATCTAGTTAACCTTCATTTTTATTCCTAATAAATTCTTACCAAATGAAATCATTTAGAAACTCATTTTTA
>CAJQQY010000043.1 GCA_905480595.1 uncultured Saprospiraceae bacterium
AAAAGTTAATCCGGAATTAGATCAACATGTTACAGATAAGGCGCTAGATGGGATGTTTAGTTTGGTGGAAGTTAAAGAATTAGATATACGTAAAAATAAGAGTGCAAGGTCTTCGGATTTATTGACTAAGGTTTTTGCGAAGCAAGACAAATAAAAATGATTAGTAGAACTAATTAGTTAATCAGAACAAATTAAACCTTCATTTCGAGAAATCGGGATGAAGGTTTCTTATTTTTTCTGTTAGTTATTTCACGACAGATTACGCATATTAGAGAGCCCATGGTCTGAGAAAACCTACGTAATCTGTGGTGAAACTAAAACCTAATCGTAGTATAATTAAGAACCAACCAATGTCACTCAAAAAGAAACCGCCATCTCGAATCAAATCGAAATGGCGGTTTTTATATTTCTAAAAAGATTTAAGCTAACTAGCTATCAGAAGAAACTGGTCTTCTAAATCCTTTTTGTTTCTTAGTAGACTTTGATTTTGGCTTCAAGTCTCCACTTAAATCGTAGAAAACAGGAGTCGCAACAAAGACAGAAGAGTAGGTACCGACAACAACACCAATCAACAATGCAAATGCAAACCCTTGAATACTTCCACGTCCGAAGAAGAAAAGCATTGCTATTACAAATAATGTTGTTAAAGATGTAATTACAGTTCTACTAATGGTTGAATCAATCGCTTTATTTACGATTTCTTCTTTAGACCATCCAGTATATTGATTCATATATTCTCTAATTCTATCAAATACAACCACGGTATCATTGATCGAGTAACCAATTACGGTCAAAATCGCAGCAATGAATGCCTGATCTATTTCCATTGGGAATGGTAAAATTCCATGGAAAATTGAGAAAACAGATAATACAATCAAGGAATCATGGAATAAAGCGGCAACCGCTCCAGCACTATATTCCCATCTGCTAAATCGAATCATGATATAAAGGAAAACAACTAATAAGGCGAAAATACCTGCATAGAAAGCAGTTCTTCGAATATCATCGGCGATAGTTGGTCCAACTTTACTTGAACTAATTACGTGAGTAACTCCAACTTGATCACTAATGAAATCTTTCATGTTAAGATTTCCTCCAGCAGTTTTGTTTACACCATTGAAAAGTGCAGACATAACTTTATCAGCAGTATCGTCATTATTTTCATTAATCAAATAACTTGTAGTTACTGCAAATGTATTACTTGTACTTACTGATTTTACCACAGGGTCAGGAGCGTCAACAAATGCTTCTTTTAAGTTAGCTTTCAAAGTTGCCATATCAACAGTTACATCGTCAGAAAACTGAACATTGTAAGCGTATCCACCTTTAAATTCTACACCTAACTCAAATCCTTTTGTAAACATAGATCCAAGCCCTAATAGAATAACAGTACCTGAAATTATGTAAGCCATCTTCCGTTTTCCTAACCAATCTACTTGAACATTAGCGAATGCGTTTTTAGACATTCCTGTCCAGAAACTCAACTCTTTATCTTTACCAGTCCACCAGTCAATGATTAATCGACCAACTAAAACGGCAGTAAATAATGAGCAAATTACACCGATGATCAAAACAACTGCGAAACCTTTAATTGGTCCTAAACCAAAGTAAGCCAAAACTCCAGCTACCAATAGGGTAGTAACGTTGGCATCAATGATCGCAGAATATGAGTGTTGGAAACCATCTCGAATGGCTGCAGCATTTGATTTTCCAGCTCGAAGTTCCTCTCTAATTCTTTCGTAAATAATTACGTTAGCATCTACGGCCATACCGATAGTTAAAACGATACCTGCAATTCCAGGTAATGTTAAAACTGTTCCGAATGAAGCCAATGATCCAAAAATGAAAGCTACGTTTAATAACAAAGCAATGATTGAAACAATACCAGCTCCACCATAGTAACTCATCATAAATAAAAGAACTAATAACATACCAGCACCCAAAGCAGTAATACTTCGTGAAGTGTTTTCAGCACCTAAAGTAGGTCCAACAACTGCTTCTTGAATAATAACTGGTTTAGCAGGTAATTTTCCAATTTCCAAAATACGAGCTAAATCACCCGCTTCTTGAACATCAAAACCACCTGAGATACTTGTTCTTCCTCCAGAGATAGGTCCATTTCGTACACTTGGGCAAGAAACTACTTCGTTATCTAAAACGATACCGATTTCCCGAGCTCCATTTTCAGAAGCAAATTTTGTCATTTTGTACCAAGTAGTTGCTCCTTCATTATTCATTCCCAAAGTTACCTCGATTTGACCCTGATTAGTTTGAGTAGAAGCAGTAGTAATTACATCTCCTTCAAGAGGTGCAATATCTCCTTTTCGCTTTTTGATACCATATAAAAACATTTGCGAGATTTCCTCTCCGTCTTCATTAAGATCAACACTAGGTTTGTAACCCCACATCAAAGACAAGTCACGTGGTAACATGTTTTGAACTGCTGGATTTCTAAATAAAGCACTAATTGCAGAAGTATCATTAGGTCTTGCAAATCCCATAATAGGACTTCCTTGGCCATCTTGTCCTCCAGATGTATTTGGAGCAAATAATGAAAATAATGGTCCAGCCTCTCTTTGTGAGAACTCAGGATTAGGAATCTGAATAGTATCAATACTCGCAATTTCAGTAGTTGTGTTTCCTAAAGTATCAGCTACATAGGTTGTATCAACTTGAGAAATAAATTCCGGTACATCAGATTTCGTAGTATCTTCCGTTGAGTTTAATTTACTCAATCTTTCATCCATGTCAGCAAATGCTTGAATGATTTGGAAGTTATTATCACTATTTCTGTAAGTCTGCCAAAATTCCAATTTTGCAGTTGCTTCCAAGAAAGCTCTTGCTCTTGCTGGATTTTTGATACCAGGTAATTCTACTACGATCATATCACGAGCAGCATCCAAAGAAATATTTGGTTGAACTACTCCTAATTTATCAATACGTTCTCTTAATCTCTCGTATGTATTTTTTACAACTCCTGTAGATTTTGTTCGTAACCAACTAGCTACGACAGCATTAGAAGAGTTAATATTCAATGTATTGTCATCGTCACCTGTATTCAAAAAGTAAGGAGCTAATGATTGATCTGGGTTAGCAGCTTCAAAAGCATTTACAAATAGGGTGACAAAATCAGAGTTTTCGTTCGCTTGGTTTTGTTTCGCAGTTTTTAACGCATCTTCAAAAGGAGGGCCTGTATTGTTATCCCTGGCTAGCTGCATGAGATAATCACTTAAATCGACTTGCATCACAACGCTCATTCCACCGACTAAATCTAGTCCATAAGCTAATTGAGAATTCTTTAAATCTTGGTAGGTGTAATCCTTGAAAGGACTTTCCCATACCACTTCGCTGGATATCGAATCCAGGTACACGCCTAACTTTTCGTTGTAGGCTTCTGTTCCTTGTTCACCATGACTTAGTGCATATTCAACAGCTTCTTGATCTACAGTATTTGTTTTTGTAGACAAAAAGAACTGCCAAATACAAACTAGTGCCATAAGCACAAGAAAGAATTTGATAAGGCCTTTACCTTGCATTTGTAAAAAAATTTTAAAAATTTAAAAATACGTTAAAATAAAATCGCGCAAATATACAAGTTTATACTAATAAATGCTCGTTTTTTTGGCATTTGTGAAAGTGCAAAAACTATTCTACTTTTGCGGCGATATTATTTTTTACGATGAGAAACAAGTATTGTTGTATAGTTTCGTCTGGTTTTTACCAACATTTTATTAAATGAACTAAACCTCAAGAATTTATTTAGACATCCTTACTTCTCAATTGTATTATTTCCAAACCTAAAATTGATCAATTACTAATGGGACTATTTTCATTTTAAAAAAAAGCAGGTGCTAGCTCTTTAACTAAAAAAGAAGTGGCTAAAGTTGAAAAAACTGACGAAATCAAAAAGTTAGAAGAAAAACTTTTAAACAAACAAAAAACTCTTGTTTTAGAGGGTATCGTTGGAAGTCTTGGGATAAAGACTAAAGACTTAGTTGTTAAATTTGCTGGAGACAAGGCTACTGTTTCTGGATCAGTAGGAAGCAATGAAGACCGTGAGAAAATTATTCTTGCTTTGGGTAATGTTTCTGGTGTTGCTACTGTAAATGACAAACTTATTGTCAAAAAATCTACTCCACCGGCTGTTTTCTACACAGTTAAGAAAGGAGATACTTTAGGAAAAATTGCTAAAGCTCATTACGGAAAAGCTGGAATGTACAAGCAAATTTTTGCTGCTAATCAACCTATGTTGAAAAGTGCTGATAAAATTTTCCCAGGACAAGTTCTTAGAATTCCTGCTACAGGTAAATAAATCTTTTTAATGGTTAACTGTGAATGATGAACGGTTAATTTCTTTAATTGTAAAATTACAAT
>CAJQQY010000044.1 GCA_905480595.1 uncultured Saprospiraceae bacterium
GTGACTCATGGATTCGCGAATACCATTATCCAATTGTCAAAAGAGAATAATGATACCGCAGATGATCTGGTGACGACGCAATACAAAGGAAAAGAAGACTTAATTCCCATTTATAAAAAACTATTGAGTGTTGTAGAGAAGTTTGGTAAAGATGTAACGATTACTCCCAAAAAAACATCCGTCAGTATTATTCGAAAAAACCAATTTGCGCTCATCAAACCTGCAACCAAAACGCGAATTGACTTAGGTTTAAAAATAAAAGATAAACCAACGACGGATCGACTCGAAAATTCTGGACCTTTTGGAACGATGTGCACGCATCGAGTAAAGTTGAGTGAAGCCAAGGAAGTGGATAAAGAATTGACCGATTGGCTAAAAGAAGCTTACGAGAAAGCAGGTTAAAAATGGAAAAACTGAATTGCTGGATTATATGCAATTCAGTTTTTTTTATTTAAAATTTATTCCACCCAACCTTCCTATTCAATTTTGCGTATTTCTAAATATCCATCATTGCTGATTTTTTAATCTTTAAAAATTATTAAAATTTTAGTTTATGAAAAATTTACAAAAAGCATTTTTATTTTATTTTTCCCTCATTACTATTTCCGTAATCATCCAAGGATGTTGTACGAACACCTACACTATTATAGGTAATGGTACTTTGAGAGCCTATTCAATTGATGAAAGATACACTCCTGTGGATACCATTTCTGGTGAGTTTATTTTGAGAAATGAGTTTGAAATGCGGTATTCTGAATTGGAAAATTTCAGTATTATTTCGTCGACCATGGCAACAACTTGTGCGGAAGAATTTACCAACCAATTAGAAACTCAATCCATAAAAATCATTTGTGATCAAGATTTTATTTTTGATGGCACTACGATTATTGCTAACTCAGATTTTTCAAATTTGGAAGAATTAAAGATTGATCTCTCGCAATTTGGCAGCTCTTTTTTAGAATTGCATTTTCAAGCATCTTTTATGAATAAGGCAACTTTTGAAAATCAGGAATACACCTTCACCGTTACCAGTAAAACTGATGATGGCTTGGATTTAGAAAATCAAGTGACCATCTTGATGAATTTATAATTGGAAAAAGAGGCTTAACAAAAGAAAGGTAAATATGATTTCTAGTCTTTCCAGTTTTTAAAAAATTGGAAGGACTTTTTTTATAATAAAATTGCCTTCGACCGCGAAGTTGGAAGTAGTATCTATGAACATCGATGAAATACATCTTTATTTTTTATTTCGTATTTTTGATAAAAAATAGTTTTATGATTACAGACATCAATCAGTTAGATTTAAATAAGAAATATACTTATGCTGATTACTTGACTTGGCAATTTGACGAAATGGTTGAATTGATTAGAGGTAAAGTATTCAAGATGTCGCCTGCTCCAAATCGTTATCATCAAGAAATTTCTGGAGCGTTGTATCTTTCAATAGGGTAATACCTTCAAAAAAAATCATGCCGCGTGTATCATGCTCATTTTGATGTAAGACTACCACTTCCTGCCACAAAACAAACTCCAAAAAAAATAGATACGGTTGTACAACCTGATATTTGTGTGGTTTGTGATTTGTCGAAGTTAGATGATCAAGGTTGTAATGGTGCTCCTGATTGGATTTTAGAAATACTCTCTCCTGCTACTTCCAAAAAAGATCTTACTGAAAAATTTGATATTTATCAAAACGCTGGCGTCCAAGAATATTGGGTCGTTTATCCTTTTGAAAAAATTATTGCCTCTTATCGTTTAGATGAGCATGGAAAATATCAACCACTCCGTGTGAATCCTTTTGCTCAAGGAGAAAAAATTCCTGTTGGGATTTTTTCAGACTTCGAAGTGGATTTAGAGGAGGTGTTTGGTGATTAGCCAAAACCATTTTTTTCAAAGATGCAGATTTCATTTTTCCTTAATCCTTACTTTTCCTATTCTAAAATTATCTTACCCAAAAATACACCTTGCTGATTT
Organism: uncultured Saprospiraceae bacterium; assembly: GCA_905480595.1. Lineage (GTDB taxonomy): Bacteria > Bacteroidota > Bacteroidia > Chitinophagales > Saprospiraceae > CAJQQY01. The sequence goes on from CAJQQY010000044.1 coordinate 1,975, forward strand.
TTTATTTTCAAGAAATAAATTCCCTTCGGAAGGTTCTTTACATTTATGTCAAAAAGGGTTTCGTTTTTTTCCAAACCAAAAATAAATTTTCCATTTAAATCAATCATTTCAAGTTGAATAGGTAGCGCTACTTTTTCATTTAATTTGATTTGGAAAAAACCATTATTGGGATTCGGGAAAATATTAATACGGTTTTCTAGCCATAAATTATTATTTAAACCTGATGAATTATCAACAGTAATTTCAATCTGATCGATTGATTTACAGCCATTTACATCAGTTACTTCTACAAAAATAGTAATCAATCCCACACTCGTTGGAATAAAATTAAAAGTCGCTCCCGTCGAACCATCACCCCATAAATAATTAGAAAATCCTACACCTGCATCCAAAACTAAGTTTGAATCCAAATGAATCAACGTATCATTTCCCAAATTAATTTGTGGCAATGAATACGTATCAATTTGAATTGAATCCAAACTCTCACATCCATTTTGATCTTCTACTGCAACCCAATAAATACCTGCCTGATCTACTACTAAAATAGAATCTGTCGAACCATCATTCCATGAATAATTGGAAAAAATCATAGTTGGTTCTAATACATAATTTTCATTTTCACAAAACGAAATATCAGCACCTAAGTCAACTGGTGGAATATCTGAAAGCTCTACCAAAATGGAATCGGAACTTATACATCCATCTTGATTAGTTACGGTCACGCCATACCATCCTGGCTGGTTGGCAAGAAGTGTTGATGCAGTAGAATTATCATTCCACAAGTAAGTTTGAAAATTGGAATTGGTTTCAATCAAAACATCTTCATTCTCGCAAAAAATAATCTCTTCTTCCAAATCAACCGCCACCCCACTATCAAAGTTCACCATAATAGAATCTGAAAAAACACATCCTTGTCCATTATAAACTAAAATTTCTTTCATCCCTGCACTCGTAATAATAAGCGAATCATATTGCAATCCATCCGATCCTATAAATCCTAAAAATGATGATGGTGAATGCAAAACCAACATCTCACCAACACAAAGTATCGTATCATTTCCAAGATCAAATCCAGCAATAGACTCTGGGACATAAATGTTTGAAGTGAAATGGGTCGTATCTCCATTAATATAAATCTCTAGACTCACTTGATAATTTCCAGTATCAGAATATATATGGTTGGGCGATAATTCCATCGAAGTAGCTCCATCTCCAAAATTCCACCACATCGAATCTGCCGTTGAAAAGGAACCGAAAAAATTCACCGAATGATCAACACAATTTTGTTCATACTGAAAACATACATGTGGTTGAATGTTAGTTGGCAAACCTAAATAGCATTCTTTATTACTCATATCTGGTCCATCAAAAGCTAAATTGCAAGCTAATCCTTCTTCATTTGGATGATGAATGACGCCTACTTGATCGTAAGAATATCGACTGATATAAATTTTGTTATCAGGGCCTAATTGAAGATGACCAAATAAATCTTGAGTGAATTCTGAAATAATCGTTCCAGACGAAACACTATTTTCATTGACCTTATGCTGAATGATTTTATTGTTGCCTGAGGTGCGATAAAGATAATTTCCATCAGGAGAAAATTCCAATCCATACACCTTGTCTAAACCGTTGGAAATATAAATAGGGTTAGATATTTTTCCAGTCGTTCGATCAAAATCATAGACTTCAACAAACCTGATCCAGTCTGTTTTTTGGGAAGCCATCGCGAACCTACTTCCATCGGGAGAGGCTTGCATTTGTCCCGTGGAATACTCATGGTAAACACTCGTTCCCACTTCTGATATTACTGGTCCAAACAATCCATTCACATTAAATAAGTAAGCATAAAAAATATTATTTCCCAAGCCGTGCACTACCACCCAATAGTCAACTCCATTGCTATGTGGAACCACCATCAAGTGCTCGGTAACAGTATCTCGAACCGCAATATTTTTATCCGTTACTTTTCCCAAACCATTATTATAAGTCATGTCTACAATCGAATAACTAAATCCGTCATAAGGTGTAATCGTATAAAATGCATCCACCGTAAAGAGATAATAAATGGAATCATTATTTTGTTTGGGAAGGACTACCACAGACGTTGCAGAAGATTTATGGCCAAATAAACTATCGCCATTTTCCATCATCTCATGTTCCTGATTAAATACTATTTCTCCATTCGTATAAAATAATAAAGCACCATCTTCATCAGCAATACTTGCAGTTCCTTCATCGGTATTTATTTGATTATCCGATAAACCAGTTGGTGGCGTATTATTAAAATCGATTCCGGCCTTCTCTCCAAAGTACCATATATTGTATTGCTTTGATTGTGCCTGAATCGTCGTGATCGAACAAATGAATAGGAAAATAAAGGTGAGTTGTTTCATAACTTTTTTTTGAAAAATTAAAAGACCTTTTTTGAAAAGCACTCAAACGATTTCTATTTCACCACAATCTCATCAATCGCAATTACACTATTCTCCCCTACTCGATGATGTCCTTCTCCCAATGGACGATGCGAAAATGCTTTTACTTTTAATTTTTTGATTTTCGTTGGAGAAAAAGAAATGCTACTTCCCACCTTATTTCTCCCTTGCTCCAAACTTTTTTCTAACTCTTCCACTTCACCCAAAAGATTAAATTTCTTCCCATCTTCACTTCCCCATACCTCCACCTTTTTAGGAGGATAAATTCCTAGAATCGTATATCGCAAAGCATTAAAGTCAACTCCTTTCACCGTAGTCGATTCCTCAAATGACAAAATAATTTCCGCATCATCTTTAAATCGATGCCAAGCTTTATCAGCTGATGTCAATCGACCATAACTTAAGTCGGTCATCTTTAAAAGTGGCTTTCCATTTTTATCCGTCGCTTTTTTATTCGCTGCCAAGTGAACTGGAAAATCCAAAGCAGAGAGATAACCTACTGCCGTTGAATCACTAAATGCTCTCGCTCGTAATTGAAGACTTTTATCAGAAGTAAAAGGTTTTTCATAACGTGCGGAATTTACAGTCGGTTTAGTTCCATCCAAAGTGTAATGAATGCTCAAATTATTCACTTCGGTTTTGAGCGTCACTTCAATATTTTCGCCATTGCCTTTGTGATCAATCCAAGGACTAAATGCACTCACCGCATAGCGCACTTCTTGCGCATCCAATCGTTTCATTTGCAGCGATAATCTTTTGGTGAAATCATCCCAGTTTTTATTTTCTTGTTGAGTCCAACCATTTTCAGCTACCGCATACAATCGAGGAAAAGTCATGTAAGTCAATTTTCCCCAATCACTAATTGACTCTGTCCACAAGTTTGCTTGAATCCCTTTGATTAGTTTTTTCTCCTCACCGACAAGTGTATCAGGAATCACTTGATAATTATATGCATCAGATAACAACGATCGAGAATACCCCAAATTGGGTTCTAAATCATCATGCCCTTGCTTCAAATCAACATAACAATGTTTGTTGGGTGTCATGATCACTTCGTGTCCTGCCTTTGCAGAAGTAATCCCACCTGCTTCTCCTCGCCAAGACATCACCACGGCATTCGGAGCTAAACCACCTTCCAAAATTTCATCCCAACCAATCATGATTCGATCTCTCGCGTTGATCATTTTTTCAATTCGTTTGATAAAATAACTTTGTAACTCTTCTTCATTTTTTAATCCTTCTTCCTTCATCCTGCGTTGTGCATCTGGATCAATTTTCCATTGATTTTTGTTGCACTCATCTCCGCCGATGTGTACATATTTAAAAGGAAATAAATCCATGACTTCGTTCAACATCGTTTCTGCAAATTCAAATGTTGCTTCCTTCCCAGGATTGTACGTATTGTTTTGGAAAACACCACCAGTCGCAACAAATTTGTGCGCATTGACACAACCAATTTCTGGGTAAGCCGCAATAGTCGCTTGCGCATGGCCGGGCATATCTATTTCAGGAATGACTTCGATGTATCGTTCTTTGGCATAAGCGATAATGTCTTTAATTTCTTCTTGCGTATAAAAACCGCCGTAAGTTGCTTTCTCCCCTTCCTTTTGGACAGGTCTCCCCCACCAATCAGATTTCGTTTCATCGGTGTTCTTATAGTCCATTCTCCACGCACCAATTTCTGTTAGTTTGGGATACGCTTTGATTTCCACTCGCCAACCTTGGTCATCCGCAAGGTGCCAATGAAAACGATTGAGTTTAAGTTCCGCCATAAAATCTAGCACCTCTTTTACTTTTTCTACTTCAAAAAAATGACGGGACACATCTAACATATATCCTCGCCAGCCGAATGCTGGAGCATCTTCGATTCTGGTTACAGGAATTCTACAGCCTGTTGCATCTTGTTCTTTTTTTGAGAAAAAAGAAACGGGCATCATTTGTTTTAAACTTTGCATGGCATAGAAAAAACCAGCATCGGAACTTGCTTGAATATTTATCACCTCTTTTTTGACATCCAGAATATAACCTTCGTTGGGAATAGATTCTTTTGTTTCAAAAATGATCTTTCCATCTTCTCCTCCTCCTTGGATTGAAGGTTTGAATGCTTGTGCTACCTTAAAGGAAGATAGAAAAAGGCGAGCAATTTTATCCTGCGTTTCACTTTGAACAACGATGGTTGATTTTTTATTCAGTAAAAAAAATCCTTCTCCGACAATTTGATTATTTGGTTTTGGAATAATGGAAACGATTCCATCTTCTATATTTTCAATAGGAGTTGAACATGATCCTAAAATTAGAATAAATAAGGCGAGGTAGAAATTTTGTTTTTTCATACGGGTTGATTTTTCGTTTTTCCAAAGGTATGAAATGAACTCATAGTTAGTATTAAATAAGTTTGAACATTTACTTACTTTTAGCAAAAAAATAAAACCTACATATGAAAAGCAATTGGAAAAACGAAGAAGCGAAAAAACTGAAAGGTGATTTATTAAAATTAAGAGTTTACACTTCTCAATTATTAGGGAACGACGAAGATTTAGTCATGCACGGTGGAGGAAATACTTCCGTCAAAATCAAAGAGAAAAATATTTTTGGAGAGGAAGAAGATATCCTTTATGTCAAAGGAAGTGGTTGGGATCTAGGGACAATCAAAGAAGAAGGATTCTCTCCCGTAAAGTTGAGTGCTTTATTTAAACTAGCAGAGTTGCCCACTTTAACCGATGTCGATATGGTCAAATATCAACGTATGGCGATGACCAATCCTGCTGCTCCAAATCCTTCCGTCGAAACAATTTTACACGGAATTATTCCCTACACTTTTGTCGATCATACTCATGCTGATGCGGTAGTCATTATCACGAATACGCCTGGAGGCAAAAGTCGCATTCAAGAAATTTATGGGAAAAACATGTTAATCGTTCCCTATGTGATGCCCGGATTTATTTTAGCCAAGACAATTTATGAAATGACTAAAAATATAGATTGGGATACTTTGGATGGAATGATTTTGATGAGTCATGGTGTCTTCACTTTTGACCACGATCCAAAACGAGCATATGAAAAAATGATTGACATCGTTTCCAAGGCTGAAAATTATTTGAAGAAAGAAGGGGCGGCTGCAATCAAGGGAGCGAAAAAAGAAAAAGTGGATGCATTGAATATTGCCAAGATTAGAAAACAAGTTTCTGATGTTTGGGGAGCTCCTATTTTGACTCGATTAGATAATACGGCTGCCTCTGTTGCTTTTAGTCATTTACCTAACGTCAAAAAAATCACTAATCGAGGTCCATTAACTCCTGATCATATTATTCGAACGAAACGAACACCAGTTATTTTTTCTAACAACACAGCAAGAGATTTAGAAAAATATGTAGCTGATTATAAAGCATATTTTCAAGCTCATAATCAAGGCGAAAAATTATTGGACCAAGCTCCTCGGTGGGCTGTTTTACCCAAAGTAGGAACACTCTCATTTGGTCCAATGCCAAAACATCTTCGTGTCATTGAAGACATTACCCGCCACACCAAAAAAGCCATTTACCAAGCGGAACAATTAGGCGGTTGGAAAGCTTTGGGTAAAGCTGATTTATTTGAAGTAGAATATTGGAGCCTCGAACAAGCTAAATTGGCAAAGGCAGGAAAACCAAAATCGATGCAAGGAAAAGTGGCTCTCGTGACGGGAGCTGCAAGTGGAATTGGAAAAGCATGTGTAGAAAGTTTAATTGCTCAAGGAGCAGCAGTTGTAGCACTCGATATTGCAAAAACCATCCAGTCTATTTTTTCTCAAAAAGAAGTTTTAGGTATTCAATGTGATGTAACTAATTCCAAACAAATCGAAAGAACACTAGAACAAGCGGTGCTACATTTTGGAGGAATTGATTTACTAGTGAGCAATGCAGGTACATTTCCTCCGTCCTCACAGATTGCAGAAATGGATGAAAAGGCATGGCAGAAAAGTATGGACATCAACTTAACGAGTCATCAACGTTTGTTAAAAATGTGTACACCATATTTGGAACTAGGCCATGACGCTGCTGTCGTTTTGATTGCCTCCAAAAATGTCCCTGCTCCTGGGCCAGGTGCTGCAGCGTACTCTGTTGCTAAAGCAGGCCTGACTCAATTAGGAAGAATTGCGGCCATGGAATTTGGAAAAAAAGGAATTCGAGTCAACATGATCCATCCGAATGCAGTATTTGACACAGCGATTTGGACAGACAAAGTTTTGGACGCTCGAGCGAAAAATTATGGACTAACCATCGAAGAATACAAAACAAATAATTTACTAAAAGTAGAAGTGACTTCGAAAGATGTGGCTAACCTAACAGTAGCCATGTTGGGAGATACTTTTGGAAAAATTACTGGAGCGCAAGTTCCGATTGATGGAGGGAATGATCGAGTGATTTGATTTTTATTAAAACTAAATACAAAACCAACTTATGATAACCGCCAGAACTTCAAGAGAAGAAATTTTAAAAAAACTCAGAAAAAAAATCGAAGATAGAGTTCCCCTTTTTATCGCCAGCGCAGGAAGCGGCCTAGTTGCTCAACTCCTAGAAAAAGCTGGAGTCGATTGCATCAACACTTTTTCAGGCGCACGGCTAAGAGCCAACGGAATGGGAACCATGTCAATGCTTTGGCCCATCTTGGATTCCAACAAACAAACCTTGGATTACACCCGCGAAGACATCATGCCTGCCATCAAAGGTGACTCGTTTATTTGCGCTTGCCTCAATGCCAATGATCCCTTAAAAGATATGCGAATGGTGTTGAATGAGTGTAAAGCAATGGGTGTTGAATCTGTTTCAAACATCGGGCCTTCAATTAGTTATGTCGATAAGGACAGCGAAATATTTAAGGTGTTGACCAAGAGTGGAATCACCCTTGATAATGAAATCGAACTCCTTAAATTAGCTAAAGAAATGGATATGGTTTCGATCGGCCTTGCTTTTAATATGGAAGATAGTATTCGAATCATGGAAGAAGCGCAACCTGATATTTTCTGTTTTCATGCAGGAACAACTAAAGGTGGATTGAAAGGATATGACTCTGGCGAAACGATCGAACAAACAGCTGCCAGAACAGAAGAAGCCAATATCATTCTACGAAAAATAAAACCAGATGTGATGTTGATCGCTCACGGTGCAGCTTTAGAAAATCCAGTTGATGCACAGTATATTTTAAATCATACAACATGCGATGGCATTTGGACTGGTTCCTCTACCGAAAGAATTCCCATCGAAAAAGCAGTTTATTCAACGGCCAAAGAATTCGCAGATTTGCGTTTTCCTGATAAAAAATAATAGAACTGGATTAATGATGTCCAAAATTTATTTTCACTATAAAAAAATTAAGTAGTGCATTTGAAAAACACAAACTTAAAATTGAAAGGAAAACCATGAGTAATAAGGAGCGGGTGAGGTCCGGCGAAAAATGAGGGAGCGGGAGCCTGCTTTGAGTCAAGCTATTTTTTCGTCTAGAATTTTTTGGTTCTTTTTTTTTCAATGAAAAAAAGAACAATGCTAAATTCATCCACCAACATTCCGAATGTAACGCGAACTTCAAAAGTAGAACAAAGAGATTTCAATTCATTGTGAGTAACTTAGTATTTAAGAATTATGGATTCGAAATTTTAGAATCATAAACCATTTATAAAGATGAAAAAAACCATTGCCCTTCTAATTACCCTTGACACCAAAGATCAAGAAGCCCAATTTTTAAAAGAACAAATTGAAGCCATTGGACATGAGGCGTTACTATTGGATATTGGAGTGATTGGCCAACCTGGAATGGAAGCAGATATTCCTCGCGCAGAAGTCATCGAAAAAGGAGGTGGTTCCATCATTGAAATTTTAAAAGACCCCACTAGAGAAAAATCCAACCCATTCGTGGTAAAAGGTTGTATCGATATTTTAAATAAAAAAATCACCTCGAACGAAGTGCATGCTGTTTTAGGATTAGGAGGTACACAAGGAACTTCCACTTGTTGTGAAATCATGCAAGCCCTACCCTATGGTTTTCCAAAAATTATGGTTTCCACGATTGCATCTGGAGACACATCTGGCTTTGTTGGAATCAAAGATATCACCATGATGTTTTCAGTAAGTGATATTTTAAAACTAAATCCGTTCACTCGAAAAATATTAGCCAACGCCGCAGCCGCAGCTTGTGGAATGGCAGCAGTAGAAACTAAATTCGTCATGGAAAAAGGAGACAAACCATTGATCGGAATGTCCAACTTAGGTGTGTTGACCAATGGTTCCATGGAGGCCATCAAATATATTGAATCCAAAGGTTATGAAGTAATTGTATTTCATGCGGTTGGTTCTGGAGGTCGAGCGATGGAACAAATGATGAAGGAAGGAATCATCGGAGCAGTCTTCGATTATGCGATGGGCGAAATTGCAGATGATGTTTGGGGAGTATTACGAGCGGGCGGACCAGAACGATTAACGGTTGCAGGAAAGTTAGGTTTGCCTCAAGTTTTATGTCCAGGAGGTGCGGAACATTTAGGTATTTTAGTTCCACCCAATGAAGTGCCAGAGGAATTTAAAAATCATCAACTTGTTTTTCATAGCCCCGTCGTTTTTGTTCCTCGCCTAAATGAAGAAGAGATCATAAAAGTGGCTGATGACATTTGCCAACGATTGCAACACACCAAAGATAAAGCCTATTTTATGATTCCAAAAGGTGGCGTGGGAAGGTATTCTTACCAAGGTGGTGTACTGGAAGACAAAGCATCTGATGCAGCATTTTTTAATCGACTGAAAGAGAAGATGCCTGAGAATATTATTGTTTTGGAAAGGGATACTTATGCGGAGGATCCTGAGTTTGTGAAGGAGGCGGTTGATTTGTTGATTGAATTGATTGAGAGATCTAAAGGGGAATGACTTTTTGTTTAAAATATCCTCGCGAGCGGTGTCTTCTTTATCTTTTTTGTTATTTGGTTTTTGTAATTAATTATTTGAAAAGTGTTAATGGAACTCACTTGAATATTTGAAATTTGTATTTCAAATATTTAGTTCATTTATACCTAAATTCATTATTCAAAAATATCAAACTTTATGAAACAGTTAATTTTCACTTTGTTCGTATTAGTTTTTGCGACACAATGTACGCCTAATGAAAATGCAAACGAATCAGATAACACGAGTATTAAAGAAAACAAGGTAGTCGAAGATAACGCCAATATTGAGAAAAAAATCAAAGCACTTTCTAAACAAAAATGGCAATGGATGGCAGATAAAAATGTGGGTGAATTAGCCAATTTATTTGATGATAAGTCAAAATTTGTTCACATGAGTGGCACTTGGAAAAAAGATAGAGAACTCGAAATCATTGAGGAAGGAAGTATTTGGTATAAGGAAGCAACGGTTCACGATGTGGCTGTAGAGATTTTTGGCAATAGTGTTATTCTGTGGAATAGAATTACATTGGTCGCACATGTAAGAGGTAATGATGTATCGAACGAATTTACCGTTACCGAAATGTATCAAAAAAGCAAAGACGATTGGAAGTTGTTGGATTTGACATTTAGTAAAGTGCGTGATACCCATGAGATTAAACATTAATTCCTAGTATGACTCAATTTTAAATTAGAAGTGAACTATTGTGTAAATTTTTGTTATTTCTGAATTTTGAAATGATATGAACCAAAATCTATATACTTTTGGTAGAAAAATCATAACTTCAATTAATGTATAAAACAGAACAATTAGAAGAATTTTATAAGAGAAAGGTGGGTTGGACGCCTGATGATTTCGATCAACATGTTGGTCATTTTAACGTGTTTTTATTAGACCCTTATATTACGGAAATTGCAAAATCGCATCCTTATGCGAAACGTGATTTTTATAAAATCATGTTGGTCAATGGAGGCGGAACAGTACATTATGCAGATACAGTTATTGATGTGAAGCAACAAGCCTTATCTTTTTCCAATCCTCAAATTCCATATAACTGGACGAATAGAGACCAAATAGATAGCTGTATTTACTGCATTTTTAATAAAGATTTTTTTCAGCAATATGGCAATATTGACCAATATCCTGTTTTCCATCCACAGGGCAATCATATTTTTGAAATTACTAATAATCAAGCAGCGCAAGTAAAAGCTATTTTTGAAAAAATGTTGGTTGAAATTCAATCCAACTACACTTATAAGTATGATGTATTGAGAAATTTAGCTTTCGAATTAATTCATTTTGTGATGAAAATGGATGCTCAGCCACAGTTCAAAAAACAAGAGAATAATGCTGGCGAACGGATTAAAAATTTATTTATAGAATTATTAGAAAGACAATTTCCGATAGATGAAAATCACGGAAAAATTAATTTTCGTACTGCCTCAGAATTTGCAAAACAACTCAATATTCATGTCAATCATCTTAATAAATCCTTGAAGGAAACCGTAGGAAAAACTACTACACAAATTATTTCAGAACGACTGCTACAAGAAGCCAAGATTTTATTAAAACAAACAGATTTAAATATTTCTGAAATTTCTTACGCTTTAGGTTTTACAGAAGCCACCCATTTTAGTAGTTTTTTCAAAAAACGTACTCAATTAACTCCTTCTAAATTCCAAAAAATTGATTGATATTATTCTTTCTCAAAAACTATAAAATGGTTAAAAAGTCCGAACGGCAAGAACAGGGTTACCAAAAAAGCCAGCGTTCTTAGTTACTCTGTCGAGTCCACCATTTGAGTGTATTTTCCACACAAGATTGCCATTGACCTCCGTAGAACTATTGTAATAAAATTTT
>CAJQQY010000045.1 GCA_905480595.1 uncultured Saprospiraceae bacterium
TACAGGACAATCTTTTGCATACTCAATTGATTGGTGAAAACAATTTAGCAAATCAATTTGAAGCAAAGAAAATTAATCCCATGTTCAATTTGGACAATGTTGATATCATTGGAAATCGAGGAACAAGCCACTCCCCTTCTGAGTTTTTCGTAGGGCGAGATTTCCAAAATTTTATTAATGATTTGAAAGATAATTATGACTATATTTTTATGGAAGGTGCTTCACTTAACAAATATTCTGACACTCGTGAGTTGGTTAGATTTGCAGATAAGATCGTAGCAGTTTTCTCAGCAGACTCAGAAATCAAAGATGTAGATAAAGAATCAATTGATTATTTGTTGAGTAAAGAAGACAAATTCTTCGGCTCAGTATTGAATAAAATTGATCTTAAAAATATGAATTAATGTTTTGGAGTATTGAGAGATAAGTGATGAGTTTTTTACTCCCACTCATCACTCATAGCTTATTACCTGTCGGAAGACAGGCATCACTTTCAGCACATGAGCAAAGCGGAAAAATCTTATTGGATCAAGTCGGGGAGTTACTCCATAATGGAACGTATTTTCGGTCAAGTTCTTGGCTTCGCAAATATGTTTTTATTGCTCCGAGCAGTTTCAAAAGATGAGTACGGAGTGTGGATTCAATTTTTGATTATCGTTGCGCTCATCGAAGTTAGCCGAACCGGCTTAATCCAAAATGCCCTCATTCGTTACCTTTCTACCACTCAAGAAAAAGATAGAGATAAGATAAATACCGCTTCTATTTTCATCAATGTTTGCCTTACATCACTTACTATTTTATTGCTTTTACTTCTGGCAAACCCAGCTGTAAATTACTTTTATACCGATCCTGATTTTACGGACTCTGTTAGAATTGAATTGATACAAATGCTTTATTACTATGGAATAACGACCATTGTAATTATGCCATTTTTGCAATTCAATTATATCCTTCAAGCTAATTTAGATTTCAAAGGATTCTTTTGGGCGAGCTTTACCTACAAAGGTACCTTGTTCATTTACATACTCTATCAATTTGTAAATGGCATTCCTATAGATATTTTTCAATTGTCATTATTTCTAATTATCTCAGGTTTGAGTGCGAGTGTTGTCGGTTATATTTTTGCAAAAAAGTATCTCGTTTTTTCAAAAAATATAGATTGGAAATGGGTGAAAGAATTATTCAATTTTGGAAGATTTACTTTTGGAACCAACTTGAGTACGATTATTTATAAATTTACAGATCGGTCGATGTTGGGAGCAATGATTTCATTTGAAGCAATTGCTATTTATGAAGTGGCGATTCGAATTACCAATTTGGTTGACATTCCAGCGATCTCGATTGCTGCTGTGGTTTATCCTCAAAGTGCCAAAAACTCAATCGAAAAAGGAAAAGAAGGAATACGAGATTTATACGAAAGATCCGTTGCTGCGATTCTAGGGTTGATTATTCCTGCAATGATTTTTATTTATTTCTTTGCTGAGGTTGTGGTAGTTATTTTGGGAAAAGAACAATATTTAGATTCCGTTCCGATTTTAAGGTATACTATTTTCTTTGCCTTATTTGTTCCTTATGCTTTACAGTTTGGAACTATTTTAGATTCGATTGGCAAACCTAAAGTCAATTTTCGATTTGTCATTTTAGGGTTGATTTTAAATATCATTTTCAACTATTTTCTAATCAAAGAACATGGAATTATGGGAGCAGTTTGGGGAACACTTTTAACCTATTTTGTGATGTTTATTATTCAAATGTCGTTTTTTTCTAAATGGTATGGCATACTACCTTGGCGGCCAATTGCTTTGATTCCATGGTTCTATAAAAACCTTTATTATACGGCTTTAGGATTCTTGAAAAATAATAAATAAAAAGTATGGTTAACTACTTACCGTTAACCATTCATCATTTTCAGTTAACTGTTAAAAACGATGCAAAAAGATATTGACATTATTTACTTCACTCTTTTTCCTTGGGATCACCCCTACTCTTCTGTTTCGTTTTCATTTTCAAAAGAGTTTATCAAAAATAATCGGGTCTTTTATATCAATCCACCTTATTCATATCGTGACTTCGCAACTCGGTATTCTGATAAATTCACCAAAGAAAGAAAGTCAGATTTATTGATGCATCGGATGAGATATGAACATCCACCACAGTTAGAAAAATCACCTTATAAAGATAATTTCTTGGCAGCTTTGCCGCCCATGGTTCCGCCAATTAATTTTTTATCAAAAGGAGGAATTTATAATGCGATGCGAGCTCGAAATAATAGAAAGATTTTAGATACCATCAAAAAAGTAATCGAGGATAATAATATCAAAGATTACATTTTCATGAATTGCTATAATCCGTTTTATGCTGGATTTTTACCACAAGAGGAGTTTAAACCATTGTTGAATATTTACCAATGCATCGATGATATTTCTCAAAATGATTACACCGTTAAACATGGTTTTGACCTTGAAAGAAATGCAATAAAAAATGCAGATGTGACTATCGTAACTTCTCGTGAGTTAAAAAATATCTGGAAAAAAGATGCTAACGAAATTCATATCGTTCACAACGCTGCTGATATTGATATTTTTGAACGAACGCTAAATGAGAATTTTGATAAACCTGAAGAGATCAAAAATATTGATACCAAGATCATTGGATTCGTTGGAAATTTGGATGATTTGCGAGTGAATTATCCTTTGATAAAAAAAATTGCTGAGGTACATACTGATAAAACTTTGTTGCTCGTTGGACCAATAAACAACAATGAAATATATGAATTAGGAATGGATAAAATGCCTAACATCATATTTACGGGAAGTCAAGATATTTGTAGTTTACCTCCTTATCTCCAAAATATGGATGTCGCAATTATTCCATTTTTACTCAATACTTTGACTAAAAGTATTTATCCATTAAAAATAAATGAATACCTCGCAGCAGGACGAGCGGTGATCGCGACAAACTTTTCAGAAGACATTCGAACATTTAAAGATGTCATTCATATTGCTGAAAGTGAAGATCAATTCGTAAATTTGATCGACAAAGCCATCGAAGAACAAACGCCTGATAAAATCCAACAATGTGTAGACGTTGCCAACTCAAACACTTGGGAAGCAAGAGTCAACCAAATTTGGGAAATTGTTGAAAATAAAATACACAATTAATCATTTAAAGTTCATCATTAATAAAACAATCATGTTTGAACCAAGTAAAGAAGATAGAGAAAAATATGGCATGACCGAGGCTAATCACATCTTTGAATTGATGGCATTAGCTATGGTGTTTTTTGCATTAGCGGCTTTTTTCTTAAAAATACTTTTATTTTAGACTCCTTAAGAAAACTCTAGAGAGTAGTCTTAAGGATAAACTTACTTCCATGAAGAACCGACCTTCCATTATTTTTGAAGATAATGATATAATCGTTTTAAATAAACCTGCTCATTATTTAACTATTCCTGATAGATTTGTTGCTGAACGACCTAATCTGACTTCTTTTTTAAAAGATAGATTGGATGAAGTGTTTATAGTTCATCGCTTGGACAAAGAAACAAGTGGTGTTATTTTATTTGCAAAAAATGCAGAAGCACATCGCAATTTGAGTATGCAATTTGAAGCTCGCACGGTTGACAAAATTTACCTTGCACTTGTCGAAGGTTCTGTTCATAAAGAAGAAGGAGAAATTAATCAACCAATCGCCAATAATATGCGTGACAAGGGTCGAATGATTATTGCAAAACGAGGAAAACCTTCTTTGACCTTATTCAAAGTAATTGAACGATTCAAAAATTATACGCTTGTTGAAGCAAACATCAAAACTGGAAGAACTCATCAAGTTAGAGTTCATTTTGAAATAATTGGATATCCTTTAGCAGTCGATTCTTTGTATGGTCGAAAAGATGCATTTTTACTCTCGGAAGTAAAAATGAAAAAGTATCGCCGAGGTAAAGACGCATTCGAAGAAAAACCATTGATGAGTCGAACTACTTTACATGCTGCAAAAGTTACTTTCCGACACCCAACAACGAATGAATCAATGACCTTCGAAGCAGAGCTTCCAAAAGATTTCCGTGCCGTCTTGAATCAATTACGAAAATGGGGAATTTAAGTAAAGATCACTTTGTAATTATATTGTTAGGAATCATATTCTACCTTCCATTTTTAGGTGGTGTTCACCTCTTTGATTGGGATGAAATAAATTTTGCTGAGGCAGCTCGAGAGATGATTGTTTCTGGTGATTATTTTCATGTGCAGATCGACTACTTACCTTTTTGGGAAAAACCACCATTGTTTATTTGGATGCAAGTCTTAGCGATGAAACTCTTTGGTGTAAATGAATTTGCAGCTCGATTCCCCAATGCAATTTGTGGAATTGTAACCCTTCTTTTTTTATTTTCTATTGGAAAAAAACTGCATGGAAGATCCTTTGGATGGATTTGGGTTTTGACTTATCTCGGTTCTATTTTACCACATTTATATTTTCGGTCTGGAATTATTGATCCATGGTTTAACTTATTGATTTTCAGTAGTTTATATTATCTTATTTTAACATTTTCAAAGCAAGAAAATTCTGGACAAGTAAAATCATTTTACAAAAACAACAAGCCGCTATTTCTTGGAGGAGCATTGTTAGGGCTCGCCGTTTTGACAAAAGGGCCTGCAGCAATTTTATTAGTTGGATTGACAGGATTCGTCTATTGGATAAGTGTGAAATTCAAAATGTATTTCACGATACCACAAGTTTTGATTTATGGTTTTTCAGCAATTTTGGTAACTGCTCTTTGGTTTGGGGTAGAATGGATCATGAATGGAAGTTGGTTTATTCGAGAATTTACGACCTATCAAATTCGGTTATTTAGAACTCAAGATGCAGGACATGGTGGATTCCCTGGCTATCATTTTGTGGTACTTTTATTAGGTTGTTTTCCCGCGTCAATATTTGCGATTCCTGCACTTTGGAAATCTCCTCTCCAATCCGATTCCAGTACAGAAAAATGGCAAATTGATTTTCGAAAATGGATGGTGATTTTATTTTGGGTGGTGTTGATTTTGTTTTCGATTGTTCAATCTAAGATTGTTCACTACTCCTCTCTTTGCTATTTCCCTTTGACTTATTTATCGGCTACTTATCTTTTTTCAATTTCTCAAAATGAAAAAAAATTAAATTCAAAAATTGTAATTAGCTTGTTATGTTTTGGTGCTTTGATTTCAACTATTTTCATTGCTGTTCCTTTTCTTGGGGAAAATATTGAGATATTAAAACCACTTTTTGCCAAAGACTTATTTGCCATGGGAAATTTAGAAGCTGAGGTGAGTTGGTCAACGTGGGATATTATTCCTGGTTTATTTTTACTTTTCACTACGCTGACATCTGTTTTTATTTTTTGGAAAAAAGGCTTTGGAAAAAACTATTCTTTCCGTAAAAGTATTGTTATAATTTTTGCAGGTGGTGCTATTTTTATTACTTTGAGTTTGATATTTTTTATTACTAAAATTGAAGGCTACTCTCAAAATGCAGCAATTGAATTTTATAAATCCTTAGAGGGGAAAAATGTCTACGTGAAAAATGTTGGCTTTAAAAGTTATGCTACACTTTTTTATACTAAAAAACCTAATGGGTTAAGAAGTGAGAATCGCAGTTATAAATGGTTGACTCAAGGGGAAATTGATCGGGAGGTTTATTTTGTAACTAAGGTAAATAATGATGGTGGGCTGAGAAAATATCCAGACATTGAAGAAATTGGGAGGAAGAATGGATTTGTCTTTTTCAAACGAGAGCCGTAATACGATTTTATGAATCGTTTATCGTTTTAGGACTTTCCGAGTCGTTTCCCATGGTTCATTTTTCAACATTAAACTATGAGAAACGACTCGAACAGTCATCCTACTCAAGTTCGGATTGAGCAGTTTCCCAATCTTCCATCGCTTTATCTAAATCATTCTTCAATTGTTGATATTGTTCAATCTGCTTTTGCGAATCAGGTTGCTCATAGAATTCAGTAGTTGCCATTTTGATATCCCATTCAGCAATTTGTTCTTCTAATCTTTCGATTTTTCTTTCAGCATTTTGAACAGCTCGTTGGAGTCGTTTTTTAGTTTCATAATCTAATTCAGGTTTGTCGGCTTTTTGAGCTTCTAGGGCTTTTGCTTTGGTTGCCATTTCAACTTCCCGCATATTATCCATCGCTCTTTTTTTCAAATAAAAATTGATGTCACCAAGATAAGTATGCAATTGTTTATCTCTAAACTCTAAAGTTTTGTTGGTCAACCCTGCCAAGAAATCTCGATCATGCGAAACAACAATCATCGTCCCATCATAGTCTTGCAAAGCATTTTTCAGAATCTCTTTTGAATTGATATCCAAGTGATTGGTCGGCTCATCTAAAACCAATAAATTAAAAGGTCGAAGCAACAAACAAGCCATCGCCATTCGAGCTTTTTCCCCTCCTGAAAGTACCGAAACTTTTTTCTCAGCATCTTCTCCACTAAACATAAATGCCCCTAAAATACTTCTAACCTTGGTACGCATTTCAGCAGGAGCAGCGTTTTCCATGGTTTCAAGTAAAGTCATCTTAGAATCCAATGCCTCTGTTTGATTTTGGGCATAATAACCAATTTCTATGTTGTGCCCTAAAATAATATCACCTGAGGAAGCAGCTAAATCATTAACTAACATTCTAGCCAAAGTTGTTTTACCTTGACCATTTTGCCCAACAAAAGCAATCCGATCACCTCTATCTAACTTTAGATTAATGTCTTTTAAAATTTCTAATTTTCCATAATTTTTATGAACGCCTTTTGCCTCTACCGCAACTAATCCTGACCGTGGTGCAGGAGGAAATTTTAAAACCATTGCTCGATTATCAGCTGAATCAATTTCAATTCTATCAATTTTATCCAATTGCTTTTTCATGCTCTGCGCCATTTTGGTTTTGGTCGCTTTTGCCATAAAACGAGTAATCGTTCTTTCTTTTTCAGCAATAACTTTTTGTTGATTTTTATAAGCTGCAGCCTGAATTTCTCTACGTTCAATTCGCAAATTAACAAAATCAGAATACGAAGCTTTGTAATCAAATAATTTGCCCCACTCTAATTCTACTGTTCGACTAGTAACATTATCCAAGAATTGCTTATCGTGAGAAATAGTTACCACAGCACCTGTATAGTTTTTCAAAAATTTCTCTAACCAGATTATAGACTCAATATCTAGGTGATTAGTAGGCTCATCCAGTAGAAGATAATCAGGGTGTTTTAATAACATTTTGGTCAATTCAATTCTCATCTGCCAACCTCCACTAAATTCATCAGTCAATCGACTCATATCAGAACTTTTAAATCCCAGGCCTTTCAAAACTTTTTCAGCATCGGCTTCCATAGACTCTCCTCCAAGCAAATGAAATCGTTCGCCAGATTCTGATAAGTCGATTAATAGTTTAGAATAACTATCAGATTCGTAATCCGTCCGATTAGCCACTTCTTCATTTAATTTAACCAACTTTTGTTCAAGTTCTTTGACTTCATCAAAAGCAGTTAATGCTTCTTCCATTACTGTTTTTCCTTTGGGAAGGTCCATATCCTGATGGAGATAACCAATTGTTTTCCCGCCAGGGATATTAACTTCTCCTGAATCAGGATTAATATCGCCTGCAATAACTTTCATTATTGTAGATTTTCCTGATCCATTTCTACCTACCAAACCGACTTTATCCTTTTCACCAATTATTAAATTGATTTTATCCAATAAAACTCGGTCTCCATACTTGATATAAATGTTATTTGCTGAAATCATGGCGCAAAAGTAGAAATAGTTTCATTGACGAAATAATCTATTTATACTTTTTAGTAAAATATTTAAAAAATAAAAAATTAGGAATTATTGATCAACAGTAGTTTTTCATATGGAAAAATAAAAAATATTACTTCATATGTTAATTATGTTGTTCTCAGTAGCATGGTTTTTTATAACTATTTAAGTATAACCATTAAATACACAATCCATGAAAAAGAGAAAACTTTTAGGGCTTGCCCTATTCCTTTTCGCCTCCTTTTATTCCAGTCAAGTAAAAGCTCAAGTCGGTATAGGTACTGACAACCCAACAAATACATTACATGTAAAACCATTGGATCCAAACGAGGATCCAATTAGATTTGAAGATATGAATCAAATAATGCAAGGTGACTCTGCTTTTGTAGTTGTTGATCCTGCATCTGGAGAGATTCGATATATGCACATGGACAATTTTTTAGACTATGTTAGTTTTACTTACGATTCAAGTAATACTAACGAGCTTCAAAATGCTTCAGAAGTACCATTAAATCCAAATTTTGATGTGGATAATAATGGTTTCATTGAAGAAAATGTTCAAGAAGCAATTGAAGCTTTAGCTAATAGATTGCCGAAAGGAACATTTAAATCAATAGCAGAGGCAAGAGCTTCGGGACTTGTGAATGGCGAATCATTTTATACTGACCCTGAGGGCGTATTCGGATGTAGCGGATGTATCATTACTTTATATGAAGGAATGTAATAACACATAGCAAAACAGTTTTATCTACAGAAAAGCTATTAATATACTTTTCTTTCAATAATCATCTTTCATTATTTATAGGCAGCTGATGTTTTAACAAACATCAGCTGTCTTCTTTTTACGCTTCAATCAATATATCAATTCGGAATTTATGAGATGTGAATCTCATTTTTTTATAACTAATTTTTATTTTTTTATCTAAAACACTTTTTAAATAATTCTTGATTATGAGAAAGAAAATTTTATTAATGCTTTCAGCTTTTTGCTTCATCGGAGCAACAGTTTTTGGACAAGCCATCGAAGGTGGTCCAGTTATCATTCATGTTGATGGAGATCCAAATGACAATGAAGATCTTAATAATGTTACGGTCAATGAAGGTAATATTGCTTACGACAAAGACAATCAAATCGTTTACTACTATGGTCCTCTTGGTGCAGATGCCGTAGGACCAGTACCTGGTCCAGCAGTAACAGGTACACACTGGATTGCCGTAGATGTTTCTGCAATTGTAAATCCTATCACAAGTATTTTAACACCAGAGGATGAGTTAACTGCTACAGTTACAGGTACAGGAGAAGTTACTATTACTTTTACCTCTGATGCAACCCTTGGTTATGACTCAGGAACTAATATCTTAACGTTCACAGATGTTGACGGAGGTACTCATCCTGTAGATCTTTCTGACCTTTCGACTCCTGTAAGTGCTGCTGATCCAAGTATTACAGTCACGAATGTAGGTACAGCTGCAAATCCTGACTATGAAATTTCATTGACTGGAGCTAATGGAGCTACACCAGGTACCGTACCAGTTACCAATGGAACAACAGGTGCATTAACATGGACTAATGTAGTTCAATCTGCAGCGATAGGTGCAGAAGGTCAGTTAGCCTTAACGATGACAGATGGATCTACTGTAAATTTAGATTTAGATTCGGCTCCAAAAGTAACAGATGAAGCAGGATTAATTGCAGCCGCTGCCGCACTTCCAGCAGGTGAAACGGGGATTGCTGTTGCAGATGATTCTAACCTTTTTGGGTTACCATCTACAAGTGATTATGGGCTTATATTCTTTGTTAAGAGTACTAACTAATCTCTTAGTTCAAAGTAGTAACTATAATCTAAAAGTTACGTAAAATGTCTTACGAGGTTGTTTTTGAAAAAAACGACCTCGTAATTCCTCTTTTTCGAGCAAACTATACGATAAAATATATCATACTATTTGGCTGCCTAATGAGAAAATATTAAGCAAAAATTACTAGCCTTGAAATCAACCCAGGCTTTTTTAAGAAATAAAATTTCATGAAAAAAATTATCCCCCTGATTTTTTCAGTTTTATATGTAATTACTACCAATGGACAACCAATTGGAGGATGGGGAACTTGTGAGTTCCAATCTTTGGTAGCAATGAATGCATTTAGTCCTTCTATTAGTTCTTTTGATTGTAAAAAAGTATATGTAAAAGATACTAATGAACATTATAATTGGAATGGAACTATTTGGGTACTAATTACAGATACAGATGATCAAAATGCTTCGGAAGTTCCTTTCACTCCAGTTGGTACAATCCTAGCAACTGATGTCCAAGCTGCAATCGCAGAAATAGAACCAGATATTTATGGGTCAATTGATGTTCACTCTGACGTAGATATTTCAACTATAACGCCTTCAAATGGTGATTTACTCTCTTGGGATGGAAGTAATTTCGTTCCTACTTCAACTGACAATGGATATACTGTTTTTAATATTTTTGCAGAAGAATCTGCAGCTCTAAGTGCTGGAGCAAGTACAGAATGGTCATTTGGAAATGGAGATGAAACTCCGAACGGTCATGGTATAGTTATTCCTGTTGATTGCGAATTATTTGCCATGTCTTTAGATCATGAAGGAGGGGTAAATACCATAGTTAGAATTATTCAAAATACTGATGCATCATTAGCAACTTACCAAATATCTAATACTGGAACAGAACAAAGTCATGTAACATTTGGTACTCCTCTCACATTTACTGCAGGAGATATCGCAAACTTCAGAACAATATCAGCATCTTCTACAGGATCATCAGGACGTGTTTCTGCTTGGTTTAGAATAAGAGCAACTCCAGCTTCTACAAGTTTGGTGAATGATATGTTAGATGTTTCTGCTGGATCAATTGCAAGCGGAGATATTTTATATTTCGATGGTTCTTCTTTTGTTCCACTTACTCTTGAGGCTGGGAATATTCCTTATGATAATACAACTTCTGGCTTAACTGCAACAGATGCTCAAGCAGCTATAGATGAATTAGCTTCTGGTGGTACTACGGTTAATATTTATACTGATGATGGTACTCTTGAAGAAAATAGAACAGTAATAATGGATGGAAATGATATAACATTTGACGGAACAGGATCAGGGGATGTCATAATTGAAGCTGGTGGAGATTTTGGTATTGGAACACTCACTCCTAATGCTCGGTTTGATGTAGATGGAGGCCAAGTTAGATTTTCTGATTATGGAACTCCAACAACATATGACGATGCTTCTCCTTTAAAACTTCTAGGTGTACAAGCCGATGGCGATATTGTTCAAATTACAACTGCAAATATAGTTGGAACAGACGACCAAGTTGCATCTGAAGTTCCTTTTACACCTGTTGGCACAATAGCTAGTACAAATGTCCAAGCTGCAATCGCAGAAATAGAACCAGATATTTATGGGTCAATTGATGTTCATGATGATGTTGATGTTACCACAACTGCTCCTTCTAATGGAGATGTTTTAACCTGGGATGGATCTAACTTTGTTCCTTCTTCGGGAGGTTCTTCAGATAATATTTATAATACGGATGGAACATTAGCTGCCAATAGAGAAGTTTCCCTTGGAAACTTTGATTTAGAATTCAACAGTACAGGCACAGGAGATTTCTTTGTTTCTGATAATGGTACAATTGCATTTGCAGTTGAAGATGATCATGTTGGTATAGGAATAGCTTCCCCGACTAATCCTTTACATATTTATGAATCAACTGGAACACCTGCTTCAGCTACAAATGGAACAATCTTTTTAGAAAAAGGAGATTCGGGTGGTTCTCAATCTATTGTATTTGAAAGTAATGTAAATGCAGGAAGTGATTATGCATACATTGAATATTCAGATGATGGAAGTGGAAATGGATCAACAACTGAAAATTCTTTATTAGTTATTGGTGTAGCAAATGATGATGCAGATACTTATCAAGATGACATAGCCATTATGCCTTCAGGATATTTGGGAGTTGGAACAACCTCTCCTGATGCTTTTTTTGATGTAGATGGTGGTAATGTGAGATTCTCTGATTATGGTGGTGGAACAATTACAGGAACCGTTACCCAAATTCTAGGAGTTGATGTAAATGGTGATGTGATTGAAGTTGATCCTTCCACTTTAGGAGGAAGTTCTTCAAATGCGGCATTTGGTACTATTTATATAGCTGATGGAGATGAAGTTGAAACAAGTCTTACTGAAGACGTACCTACAAAAGCAAATGGCACCACTACTCTAATCAATGCCAATAATGTAATTAGTATAAGTGATAATAGTCTTAGATATACAGGATCTAATACTCAGACCTTCTTCGTTTCTTGTAATATATCCTCACGAGTAGATGAAAATCGAAGACAAATTTATTACTCTATCCGAAAAAATGGTGCTGATGTTCCTTCTATTAATTCTGCAACTCATTACCGTGAAGATAACTCAGATAATGAATTAAACTCTACAACCATAACAGGAACGGTAGAATTAAGTACAAATGATTCTTTAGAGCTTTGGATAGAGAATGTTGAAGATGATGAAGATGTAACTGTTTGGTTTATGAACATGAGTATGTTTTCTATTGAAGGAGGCGGAAGTGGAGGAGGTGGAGGTAGCTCAGATAACTTCTATACAGCAGATGGAGCATTAGGAGAAGATAGAGTGGTTACTTTAGATGGAAATTCACTAACTTTTGAAGGTACAGAAGACATTGTATTCCAGGCTGATGGTGATGTTGGGATTGGAACTAGCACACCTGATAGAAAATTAGATGTGGAAGGCGGTCAAGTTCGATTTTCAGACTATGGAACTGGAACTTACGAAGATACAACTGCTGTCTATCTACTTGGAGTTGAGGCTGATGGAGATATTATTGAAATGAATACAGCAAAAAATTCTAGGATTTTTTACCCACCTGCAGTTGCTGTAACTGCGAATTCCATCGCTACTGATTTAGAAATTGATTTACATGATACTTATGTTGATTTATTCGAAGGTTCTGACCCTTCTTTTATAAAAAGTACATCTGCACCTGGTGCTATTCCAACTTATGATGAAGATGAACTATACTACTATATACTAAATTATGATACGAGTATTTTTGCAAATATCGAGATTGAT
This sequence comes from uncultured Saprospiraceae bacterium, assembly GCA_905480595.1. Taxonomy (GTDB): domain Bacteria; phylum Bacteroidota; class Bacteroidia; order Chitinophagales; family Saprospiraceae; genus CAJQQY01. Next base: position 12,916 of record CAJQQY010000045.1, read on the forward strand.
GACAATGGCTTAATGACCTATGATGTCATAGCTGTACCCTCTGATAATTGTTCATTTATTAATGTTGTATTTGTTATTAAAGAGCCTTAAAAAAGTTATGCTTTTGGAATATATTTATTCTGTTCTATTTCTAAGATCCGCTAGCCAAATTCTAATGGCAAATACAAGTAAAAGTAAAATTATTACGGTACAGTAGAAGTTAGATATGGCTAAAGTGACCAATCCTATTTTAAAATACCTAATTGGATTTACTAGTGAAATTGCTAGCTCTATTGGCCACTAAAAATGATATACAAATCAGCAATTTCACTAAAAAAAATTAAAGCGGCCACGAGTTGATTTCTTTATTTTAATAACATTTTTTGGTATGATTATTTAGATAATTAAATATATGAGAAAGCATTTTTGGATTCTAATCATGCCTCTTTTTTTCCTACAAACTAATAATTCTTTTGGTCAAATAACTTTGACCAATGAAGGACAAATGGCAATCAAAGATGATCAACTAATTCATGTTGAAGGTCATATTGTCAATAAATCATCTCTTTTTTCCAATCGTGGAGACTTGAGGCTGACAGGTAATTTTTGGAACGAAGCTACCGTAAATAATACTGGCTATGGAATTTTGCGCTTTGTTGGGGGGCAAGCGCAAACCTTCTTTTTGATTGATTCCATGGAAGTATTCAATCTGGAAATAGATAATCCTTCGGGATTATCTTTGACCGGAGATTTTAGTGTGGGCATTTTCAATGACATGAACTTCATTGAGGGAATTGTTACAACTAACCAAACTAGTTTAACAGCTTTTCAAGCAGATGCTCAGGCTTTTTTTGCTGGTCCGATATCACATGTGAACGGACCAGCAACTAAAACAGGAATTTCATTTTTTGAATTCCCTATTGGCAAAGGTGGCCTATATCGACCTTCGGCAATTGATAAAGTGACCGATACCACTTTATTTATTTCCGAATATTTCAATTTTAGTCATTTTGATTTGACTGCTGATGGAACCATCTTTAGAGTAAGTGAAGAGGAGTACTGGAATTTAGATAGAAAAAACGGTTTGGGAAATGCCAATGTTTTATTTTCATACGAAGATGCTATTGGAGGATTTGATGAAATAGATGACGTTAGTTTAGGATATTTTGATAATCCTTGGACCAGAGTTGAATCAATTTATGCTGGTGCAAATCCTGCCTTTTTTGTCTCAAGTAATCGTGTTTCCAAATTTGGTCACTTTACATTTGTGGAAAATAAATTGGAACAACCTGCTATCGCTCTTGAAGTTTTTCAAAGAGATGATTGTGCCATTGAGTTAAATTGGATTGTTCCACCAGAAACAAGAGCAGAAACTTTCGAAATCGAAATAAGTTTTGACAGTTTAACTTTTATAAAAATCGCCGAAGTTCCTGGTGACTCTCTTCCCTATTCTTCCTTTGAAATTTTAAACTATTTAGATTATGAACTTTACGAAGAAGAATTTTTAACGTATCGGATAAAAATAATTCAGCCTGGAGGGGCATCTTATTATACGGAAGCGATTACCATCGAGAACCAATGTATTTTCAAACATTGTTCTCTCTTTCCAAATCCTATAAGTTCTAAAAAGAATATCAACCTCAGAATGACTAGTGAATTTGAGCAGACTTTAAACTTAAGAATTTATGATGTCCCTGGTCGAGTTTTAGCAGAACAAGTCCTAGAAGTTAAACCAGGAAACAGAGTTTATGAAATTTTCACCGCTGATATAGATATGCCTTCTGGGATGTATTTTTTACAAATCACTCCAAGAAAGAGTTTAAAATTTATAGTTATTTATGATTAAGAAATATTGTATTTGAAAATAAAAAAGGGTCTGTTGAAAATACAACAGACCCTTTTTTATTTTATTTTGAAAAAAATTAATTCCATGTAATTTGTTCTGGAACATTCGCTATAACTGAGAAAACATCTCCTTTGTGTTTCATAACTTTGCTCCACAAATCTAACTCACCGTCCTTAAACAAATAGTTAAAATTCATATCAGCAATCACCCAAGAACCCAATTTTATTTCTTCTTTTAATTGTGATTCAGACCATCCTGAATAGCCTACAAAAAATCGAATATTCTCTTTTGTAATTAATTGATTGTTAATTAAGGCTTTCAATTTTTCAAAATCTCCCCCCCAATAAACACCAGACATTATTTCTTGGCTATCTTCTAAAAGATGTCCTGCATTATGAATATAATGAATGGTATCAGTCTGCACCGGCCCTCCATAATATACTGGTGATTCAATTTCTGGAAATCCAGAAATCAATTCACTTATTTTCATATTTAAAGATTTGTTCAGAATAAATCCTAAACTTCCATCATCTTCATGTTCACACATCAAAACAACAGAGCGTTTAAAATTGGAATCAAGCATAAAAGGCTCTGCTAATAATACTTTTCCACGCGTTATTTTCCTGTCTATCATGTTTGTTCATTTAGGAAGTGATTTAAATTATCCTCGTTTAGGGTTTCTCCTAATAACTAAAACCTAGTAAAAATGTTTTGAACAGAAGGGTATATTAAAAAAAACACATGTTTTCATTTTGTTATTTTACAAAGATTATGAAAAAAATTGGAAATAAAAACTAATGCAAAACATATTTTTGATCCCCAAATATTAATTTCACTATGGCTAACATATTCAAAACAAATCTTCACAATACATTGATAGTCAACAAATTAAAGTATAATTAATAATTTCAACTACTATAAAAATATATTTTTAAACAACTGATTATTAGAGACTTAAATATATAATAAAAACATAGTTTAATTTTATTTAATGCATAAAAAATTCATTTGAAGTTAATTAAGCATTTCAGCAAACCTTTTTTGTTGAAAAGAATCGTATTCTTAAAATTTTAAGTCTAAATCAAATAAAAATAACCCTTTCCTTTCCTTACTTTTGTAAAAAAAAATATGTCTTCTGATAATTCTAATTCTACTAGTTTAAATAAATATATCAGCGAATCTGGAGTCTGCTCTCGACGAGAAGCAGACAAGATTATCGATGCTCAAAGAGTAACTATAAACGGAATTATTGCCAAAAAAGGTAATCGAGTGGAAGATGGAGATGTAGTTGAGATTGATGGAAAGCCACTTCAAGGAAAGGAAGAACCAATCTATTTAGCTTTCAATAAGCCTCCTGGTATTACTTGCACAGGTGATAAGGATGTGGAAGATAATATCATTGATTTCATCAATTACCCAAAACGGATTTTCTATGTTGGACGGATTGATAAATATTCGCAAGGGTTGATGTTTTTGACAAATGATGGAGATATTGTTAATAAAATTTTGCGGGCAGGAAACCAACATGAAAAAGAATATTTAGTAACGGTTAACACGCCAATTACTAATTCTTTTATTCAAAACATGGCTAATGGAGTTCCAATTTTAGATACTCGAACCAACAAATGTTTTGTCCAAAAAGAAAGCAATTATACTTTTAGAATTATTTTAACTCAAGGACTCAATCGACAAATTCGAAGGATGTGTGAGTACTTTGGTTACCATGTGACCAAATTAGTCAGACTACGAATTATGCATATTGAGTTGGGGAATTTAGCAATAGGAGAATTACGGGATTTCACAAAACAAGAGGTGAATCAATTAATGAAGCTAGTAGAAAAGTCTGAAAACCTGAGTCAAATAATGAAAGACCAACGAGCTAAAAATAAACGTAAGAAGCGGTAAAAATAAAACCGTTTCATTATTCAATGAAACGGCTCTACAACTACCTAACTGTAAATTGAAATAAATGAATTTACAATATTTTTAATCAGGATATGCAACCGCTATTTCAGCCGTTCCTGTTATATTTTTTTCTTCTCCACTCCCCTCTTTTCTTAAAATACAATCATATTCGATCGTTAACTTTTTCGTCTTCTCTCCATTCTCATTGACTTCGTAATCTTCAATCTTAAGTATTGTAAATGTACTGTTAGAATTATCAACAAATTTAGAACTGTAGATTCCTGTTTCGTCTTGATAGTCGATTGTTACTGCTGAAAGTTGTTCTCCATTTCCATTAATTATCATCGTATCTTCAAAAACTTGGAGATCTAGTTTGGGGAAAGCTATAGATGAAACCATAAGACTATCGGCATTTAAGCAAATTCCTAATTCAGCGCTACAACCAGAGTTAGAATCAGTCGCTTCTAAGGTAATAAATGAATCAGGTGGCCCAAAAATCGGAATGTCTAAGGTTGAAATTGGAATTCCATTCCATAATATGGAATCATAATTTGATCCTAACAAACTTAAGGTTATGCTATCTTGACTCATTAAGTTAGCATTCAAATCCAATTCACAAAATTCTGCAAATCCATTTTTAACTTTAGTTTTAAAATAACTAGTACATCCTAATCCATTCTGAATATCAATAGACAGTCTCACATCCAGATCTTCGGTACTAGATGTGATAAAAGTAATTATATTACCTGAATCAATAATTATTTGCTGGCCATCAAAAATTTCCCAATTAACATTTCCTGGGATTGCTGTATTAAGAGCATCAAATAAACTGCTTGAGAAAGTATAGATCTGTCCTGTGACAGTAGTGGTATTATTAAATGAAAAATAATTTAAATTAGTCCCTTCAGCCAAAGCTGTATTGATGTCAAAAGGCATATTAGGCATAGAATCAACTGTACTACTTCTAATAGAAAAGCTCAACGACTCTTCACATTCAGCAACGCAATTCGAATCTTTCGCAAACCTTCCTGTCATTGTGTACACATCAAAATTATCTTTCGAATATTCTGAAAACATATAAAAATCATCATCACCTGCCGCAAGGTCTAAATCAGCTCCATCCAACTCAGCATTTACGAGAAATACTGGATCGCCAGAGGGAACTTCATCTAGATCAACTTTGCTACAACTTGCAAAGGCAAATACAATTAAGGAAAAATAAATTATTACTTTTTTCATTTTCTAAATTTCAAATATTGAGTAAGTCTAAAAGTCAAATAGAATGGTCTCGATTCTTGCAAAGCAACTGTAATTCCATCAGGAAGAACAGCTTCTTTATCTAAAATGCCACCTGGTGTATAATTCGCTCGAACACCAAAATGTAAATTGTCACTTATTCGATAATGGAATCCTAACAATACATTTACATGGTTATTTTTAAAACCTAAACTTGGAACCCAGCCTGATTGAGATGTTCCATCCACTTCGGTTACTGTTCCTCGAACTCCTAATAAGTAATTAAAAGATGCTCCCGTTTCAAGAGTCATTCTCTTCTTTTGATATTTTAAATAAAGAGGTAATTCAAAATAATGTAAATTTTCAGGAGTCAGTTTCCTTTGAGCAACGCTTCGTCCAAAACTATAACTCGCCACCTCATTTTGTTTTGTCGCAACAAAATTTCCACTTCGATAATGGTAGGTCAATTCTGTTCCGAGAGCCATGTTCGCTTTTCCAATCTGAAAATTCCGTTCTAAGATTAACCCAGTTTTAAATCCTATATAAAGGTTATCTGAACTATTTTCAGTTAAAGGATATCCAACTGCTCCACCGAA
>CAJQQY010000046.1 GCA_905480595.1 uncultured Saprospiraceae bacterium
CCCACAAGTCAGGTAAGATACTTTTGCCAGTTCCATATTTTAAAGTCCGTTTATTGAATCGTAATACGAGTTGTATTCCTGTTGGAGTTGTTGAAGCTGAACGCTTTAAATAGAATCGAGGTGTAATTGTCATTTTATAAAGATTTAATTGATTGTAAAGATAGGGTAAAAAAATGATTGGGGGACGCTATGGGGGACGTTTTTACTTTACAAAACAAAACTTTATTTTATCTTACTTAATAGGTTTAAGCTTGAAACCCTTGTAAAACAAAGCTTTTTTGGTATCAATATATGTTTTAAATAAAATAGAATAAAATCAAATGGGGTACGTCCGCGACCTCCAAGAAAAGCTCATTCAATTTATATTGGATGGGCTTTTTGGTTTTATAGAAAAAGGCCTTCTGTTCATTTGAACAGAAGGCCTTTTCTAATTTTTATCTAAAAAAATTACATCGCTTTAATTTTATCCAAAAGCTTTTGAGTTTCTGAGTAATCTTCTTTCATTTTTTTAGCAGCATCGATTGCACTATTAGCAGCATTTGTTGCTTTTCTTTTTTTCCCTAATTTATAATAAATAGCAGCTAATGCTTCATAGTTAAATAAGCTAGCATCTGCCTTTACGGCCTTCTTAGTCCACTTCAATGCTTTCTTCAAGAGCTTCTTATTACTCACATCCAAGTCATAAAAATTGTAAGCTACATCACTTAATTCGCTCGGATCTTTGGCCGGAAAATTTTTGTAATATTTCACCGCTTCTTTTGCATAATTTTCACTAGATTTTTTTTCTAAAAAATAGTTCAACTTAAATCGAGAAGAAGCTTGCTCTGCCACTTTCGGTTCATAAACTTTTTTAAACAATCGATCCAACTCCTCCAATGAAGCATTTCCTTGGTCATCATAAACTTTTTGATAAATCAAGTTTTCAATTTTCCCAGCCACTCTTGATGCTTTAAACTGCTTTTCAAAAACAGCTCGGTTCTCCAAAATATAATCAAACAATTTTGAATCAGTATCGTCTACTTGTTTGAAAATAAATTTCAAATTTTCCTTCGTCGTCCAATCTTTTTGTGTAGCTAAATATGCTTCAGCAATTGCATTGTGCGAACCATCCATGGCTGCTTTTCTCACATCGGTATATTTCATTAAAAATTTTGGATCACGATCTCCATTTGCAAATTGCTCTTCAAAATAAGAAAGTCTTTTTTTGGGATCATTAGCCGTTTTTCCTAATTCCAATAATTTTGGAACAGATTGATATCCTGCAATTCGATGAACAACTTTTCCATCAGCAGTCAAAAAAAGAAAAGTTGGATAAAAGAAAACATCATATTTTTTTTGAAGTTCTTCTCCTATTCCTTTTTCCATATTCATTTTGACATTTACGAAATTTTTATTGTAAAAATCGCCTACTAGTTTTTGTGGGAAAACTCGTTTGTCCATTTTTTTGCAAGGCTGACACCAATCAGTATAGGCGTCGACAAAAATAATTTTATCTTCCTTTGCAGCTTGAATGATAACTTGATTCCAATTTTGATTAGTAAATTGAATGCCCTCTTTTTGAGCAGAAATATTGGTAGATAGAAAAGATAGGAGTAGAATGAAAAGTGTAAATTTTTTCATAATGTTCAGATATGGGATTTTATAATTTTGATATGTGGTGATCTAACTTTAAAGATTCGTGATTCGCAACTAATTGGCGAATCACGAATCTTTGGGTTTAACTATTTTCTATTTTACGAATTAATCGCATAACAGTTCCTTCTACACCTCTATTTCCTTTGGCTAAATCAAGAGATTTATTGGCCATCTTGAGAGCATCTTTTTTCTTTCCATTCTTCAAAAGAATGGTAGCGTAAGTCATGTAGTAATTATATTCATTACCTTTTTCAGTTGCTTTCTTGGCGTACTTTTCAGCTTTTTTCAAAGCGTTATTATCTTCTGGAAAATTTTGAGAAATAGCCAAAGCCAAATCATTTAATTTCTCAGGATCATTTTTCGCTTCTTTTTTTGCATACTTTTCGCAAGCCTTAAGATACTTTTTCCCATCACCACAAGCCAAGCAAAATTTCATATCTGCCTGAACTGCAAATTGACCAGCTTTTTCAGGAACATACTTTTTCATTTTTTTCAAAGCATCTTTATGTAATTCTGCATTTTGATATTCGACTGCTTTTTCCGCACTTCGATAGCAAGCTTTTTCGATTTTATTTTTCACAGTTTCTTTCGAAGTTAATTTTTCAATTGCACTTTTATGCTTAATCATCAAATCAAAAACTCGAGAGTCTGCATCAGTTGTTGCCTCCAAAAGAAATTTTAAATTTTGATCAGTTGTCAGATCTTTTTGTGAACGAATATATTCATTCGCAATTTTCAAACTAGGCTTTCCTGCTTTATTCAAGGCTTTTACATAGTTGTAAACCAACTCAGGGCTCCGATCTCCTTTTTCATAAGCGACTTCAAAATCTTTACTGTTGTCGATCTTAGATATGGCAAATTTTCCTAGTTTGATAAAAGGATCAATTTGTTGACCACCTTTAACTTGGTGAACTAACTTTCCTTTATGATCGATATACATTAAAGTTGGAAAGGCTGAAACTGGATATGTTCTTCCAAATGCTCTTCCCATTTTTTTCTCCATATCAATTTTCATATTGATAAAATTTTTATTGTAGAACTCGCCCACTTTTTTATCTGTAAAAACATTTTTAGCCATTCGTTTACAAGGGCCGCACCAAACGGCGTAAGCATCTACAAAAATTAATTTGTCTTGAGCTTTAGCTTCTTCCAATGCTTCCTCCCAAGTTCCATGGAAAAAATCAATTCCATTTTGTGCTTGAATTTGAAAACAAGAAAGAGCGAAAAGTAAAATTATCATAAAACGCATAAGTCAATATTTTTAAATTTTATAGTCGAAAAAATTAATTGCAAGATAAGATTTGTTGAGCTTAGATGCACGATTGATCTTCTTAAACTTGTCTTAATAAATGGATCATGAATTCATCATCATTATTGTTTATTCTTTTTTTGAAATTCCTTAATTAAATCCTCTGGAGATTTGTCTAAGTTCCCTAAAAGCATTTTTGCATCTTTCGCCAAAGCATGATCTGGATATCTTTTCAAAAACATATTATATAATGTTTTCGCCAATTTTTTATTATTCAAAACACTATCATAAGTGAATCCACATTGAAACATAGCATGAGGTGCTTTTGGATGACCTTCGCGATCATAACTTTTATAAACGATGTACCAAGTATCTAAAGCTTTTTCATAATTACCAACACCACGATATAGATCTGCGGCATTAAATAAATGTTCAGCCGCCAAAGAGTCACCATAAATACTGATATATAGATTTGCTTCTTTAGCATAATCTGTAATGTCTTGAGGATTAAAACCTGTTTCCATTTGGTTCATCAAATCTTCATGCATCTTATCTAATTTCTCTTGCAAGGCTAACCTAACTGGAGCAGTTCCAAGGCGAACGGGTGTTTTTTTAGGAGTGAAAGCTTTTTCTGTTTTAGAGGTATCAGAAGTTATTTTTTTGGGTGTTTCGATTGGAGTATCGGAGGTTGATTCAGTCTTAGATGTTGATGTTTCAGAGGTGCAACTTCCTAGTAATAATAAGATAATTACCGATCCAATAACATTTTTCATAGCGAGTATTTTCTTTGACATTTAAGTTTTATTTAAAATTTACGAAGTAAGAATTTAAAAATAGGAGACGTTTTCTGCCTACAAAGATACATGATTCTATTTTTTTGTTAAAAAAAGTTAAGATTTGAGATTGTCTTTAAACGATCAGTTGTTTAATAAGTCCAATGTTTGAAAAATCCTAAGTTAATATGAATACACCACAAAGGTTACAACATCTATATTGGCGAGCAGGTTTTGGAATGAGCCCAAAAGAATGGTCTTCCAAAAAGAAACGCTCGACTCAAAAAGTGATAGATGAATTATTTAAAAATGCACACCAAGCTAGCCAACGAAAAGTTGTAAAAAATGGGAATGGAATTGAATCTTCTGAAATGGCAATGGCTTCCAAAAAAGAGAAAAGAAAGGAAAATAAAATTAGAATTGGGTCGCATAATACTGATTGGGTTTTGCGAATGGGAAATCCTGATGAAAGTGCTTTGTTGGAAAAGATGACTTTGTTCTGGCATGGGCATTTTGCTTGTAGAACTAAAGTTCCTGGATGGGCGAGAAATCAATTAAATACGATTCGAAAACATGCTCTAGGTAATTTTCGAGAACTCGTTTTGGCAATTGCGAGAGATGGTTCGATGATTCGTTATTTGAATAATCAACAAAATAAAAAGAGAAAACCGAATGAAAATTTTGCTCGAGAATTGATGGAATTATTTACAATCGGTCGAGGGAATTATACAGAGAAAGATGTGAAAGAAGCAGCAAGAGCATTCACCGGTTGGTCGTCAAATTTGAAAGGTGATTTTGTTTTCAGAAAACGACAACATGATTTTGGACAAAAAATATTTTTTGGAAAAAAAGGAAAATGGGATGGTGATGAGATCATTGATATGATTTTGGAAAAAAGAGAAACGTCAGAATTCATTGCTCGGAAGGCCTACCGATTTTTTGTCAATGATAAAATTGATGAGCGAAATGTGGAATACCTTGCACGAGTTTTTTATGATTCTAATTATGATATTGAAAAATTAATGCGAGCGATTTTTGAAAGTAAATGGTTTTTTGATGAAGAAAATGTTGGAGTGAAAATCAAATCTCCGATCGAATTACTAGCAGGAATGATTCGAACCTTTGAAGTAGAATTTAGAAATCCAGCAGCTTTAATTTTTATTGAAAAAGCCTTGGGGCAAGTTTTATTTGATCCACCAAATGTAGCAGGTTGGGCTGGTGGTAAAAGTTGGATTGATAATTCGACTTTGATGTTGCGATTGAATATGGCGAATGTTTTATTTCAAAACTCAGAATTGAACTTAAAAATAAAAGAAGATTTCAAAGCTCAAAAAAGAAATAAACGAAAACGAAAAGTACAAGCTTCGGTAAACTTCAAGCCATTTTATAATTTATTCAAAAGAGAAAATGAAAAATTGCTTTTGAAAAAAATGGGTGGATTTATTTTACAAACAAAAGGACAGTTGAATGAATCAACTTTTGAAAATTTTATCATAAAAAATAACAAAGAAGATTTGGTGAAAACTCTTTGTTTGAGAATTATGAGTTTGCCAGAATATCAACTAATGTAACACGTATTGGTCTGCTTTAGCTGACCTACAAAAAAAGAGCAAAGTGATTTTTTCAAAAAAACTCACTAAAAGTTAATACCCATCGCTCAATTTTCAAGGTCAGCTAAAGCAGACCACTACGTAAAAAATAAAAAATGAAAAGACGTAATTTTATAAAAGCTTCAACAATAGCTTCCACTTCAGTAATGGTTCCGCAATTTTTGAAAGGAGTTAACTCTGAAAATATAGCTAGAAGTCGGCAAGGGAAAAACTTAGTTGTCATTCAATTTTCAGGAGGCAACGATGGATTAAATACAATTATTCCTTATCAAAATGATCGGTATTACAAAAACCGTCCAACTCTTGGAATCAAAGCGAATGAAGTATTAAAAGTGAGTGATAACCTAGGTTTCAATCCCGCGATGGCAAGTCTGAGATCATTGTACGACGAAGGGTTGATGAGTATAATAAATAGTGTTGGGTACCCGAATCCAGATCGATCACATTTTCGTTCGATGGATATTTGGCATACAGCAAGTGACAGTAATGAATATTTGAGCACAGGTTGGTTGGGAAGATATTTGGATAGTAATTGTTCAGGTTGCCAAAGTCCACATCATGCATTAGAAGTGGATGACACATTGAGTTTGTCATTGAAAGGAGTAGAGAAAAATGGTTTTGCAATGAGTAATCCAAATCAGTTAAAAAGGATTTCTGATAATAAATTTTTAAAATCAATAGTCCATCATCATGAACATGAGCATGAAGAAAATGTGGAATATTTATATAAAACTTTAGCCGACACTCATGCTTCAGCTAACTACCTTTATCAAAAATCAAAGGTGCACAAAACGGAAGTAAAATATCCGAAAGGAGCATTTGCTAATGACTTAAAACAAATCGCAGAGTTGATGACTGCCGATGCGGATATAAAAATTTACTATGCGAATCTGGGAGGTTTTGATACTCATGTTGGACAAAAAAATAAGCAAGCACGTTTGCTAAAAACATACTCGGATGCGATGAGTGCATTTGTCAAAGATTTGAAAAATAATGGATTGTTAGATGACACTTTGATTATGACATTTTCAGAATTTGGAAGGCGAGTCCAACAAAATGCAAGTGGAGGAACCGATCATGGAACTGCCAATAATGTTTTTCTCATAGGAGGAAACTTAAAGCGAAAAGGATTTTATAACTCAGCTCCTGATTTGAAAAAATTAGACAAAGGAGATTTGATTTACCAAGTGGATTTTAGAAAAATATACGCGACAATATTAGATGATTGGTTGGATGCTTCACCTACACAAATTTTAGGGAAGCAATTTGAAAAGATAATTATCTGATTGAATTTGAAAGAATGCAAGACGAATATATGTCGTCAACGAAGAGATTTGTTGGCGACTTTTTTTTATTCAACAAAACTATAAAGTTGAGGAACATAACACATCTCATCTAATTCTTCGATTGTACCTCGAAAAACATTAAAATCAACATCGCCATTTATTCCTTCCAAGCGACCTCGATTTCCATATTGCCAAAATTTCCAATCCACTCCATTTGTCAAAAGAGGTTCAAAATATTTATTATACCGAGCGATCCAAACTGGATATTCAGAAAGAGAATCTGCTAAGTGATTATTATAAAATTTTAGGTTGGTATAAATGATTGGACGAATTTGATATTCCATTTCGATAATCTCTAACCAAACTTTGACTCGTGAAACTAAATCTTCAGGTGATACTCCATCTAAAACTTCGATATCTAAAACTGGTGGCAAATCTCCTTTTTCTAAAACTACATTATCCATGAAATTTTGTGCTTGGGTGAGCACCGAAGTCTTTGGTCGGAAAAAATGGTAAGCTCCTCGTCTGATGTTCACCTGTTTCATTTCCTTCCAATTTTTGCAAAAGAAATTATCAGAAATGGTTTCTCCTTCACTAGCCTTAACAAATGCGAAAGTAATTCCTTGATTCGCTACTATTTTCCAATCAATATCAGATTGATATCGAGAGACATCAATACCATGTATTTCAAAGCCAGTCATACGTTCGGTAGTCTGATTGCAGGACGTGAGGATAATAATAAATGATATGATTAAAGATAACCTCATAAATTATGACGTGTAATTCTTTTAAGAGTTTTAGATTATGGGGAACATCGTCCTGATTAATAACACAAAATACAACAAAAAGTATATAAATGTTTTGAGTTTTTGGGAAAATAATTTCTAGGTGACAGTTTTTATATTTTGAAAGGAAAAGAAAAAAGCTTGTTTTATTGGCTATTTTAGGTGAAGGAACAAAAGAAATTTCTCAAAAAGAGAAAGAAAAATAATGTTAAAGAAAATTTCACTTTTTTCTGGGAAAAACTTGCAGATAATAAATGAGAAATATATCTTTGCACTCGCTTCTGAAAAGCAGGAGCATCTTTATATAAAAAGGGCGATTAGCTCAGTTGGTTCAGAGCACCTCGTTTACACCGAGGGGGTCGGGAGTTCGAGTCTCTCATCGCCCACTTTTTAAAATTAAAAGTCCATCTACAATTTGTAGATGGACTTTTTTTTTGCTCTAAATTGTCTTATTATTAAACTTCTTTCGACAAAGAGTTTTCATCTAAAAATAATGTTGCCAAACATTTCGTTTAAAAAGTTCTGATATTGCATTAATTTTATGCATAATGTGTTTTCAAAATGAATTTAAACACATTAAAACTCTCCTTAGTCCTTTTGGTTGAAATTATAGTTTTCAAAAATCTTTAAAACCTATTCCCTATCAATGAATAAGTATTTCAAAAAATTTTTGGTTTGGTCAGGCCTTTTTGTTTTAGTGGTCATGTTTCTTTTGATCCTGATTGCTTCTGTTTTTGAAGAACAGATTAGCGAAAGATTAGTGACCGAAGTTAATAAGCAACTCAAAACAGAACTTAGAGTTGGTGAATTTAATCTTTCCTTAATTTCTGGATTCCCAGATGCCTCTGCTAATTTGCATAATGTTGAATTAGATGATGCATTGAGTGGAATGCTTTTGGAAGCTCAGAATCTTTCCTTCCGATTTGGATTGTTTAGTCTTTTTGGATCAAATATAAAGGTACATTCAATTGTTATCGAAGATGGTTCTTTGTATATCAAAAAAGATAAAAAAGGCCGAACGAATTATGATATTATAAAAAATTCATCAAGTACAAAGACAGACGATGCAGAAGGAGAAGAAGTTGCACTTTCATTAGATGAAGCTCGACTGAACCGAGTAGAGGTTATTTATGTGGATCAGACGACACAACAATACACCAAGTTTCATTTGAACAAAGCAGTTGCTTCGGGTGACTTTTCAGCTAGTAAATTTTCTCTTTCTAGTTTTGCAGATATTCATTTTCATTTTTTCCAATCTGGAGAAGAACAATTTTTGGTTGACGAAGAAATCATTTACGATGCAAAAGTGGATGTCGATTTTGAGAATGGAAAATATCAATTTGATGATGTTACGGTTGGAGTTTCTTCCAACGTTTTCAACGTCGATGGGTTGATGGAAAGGATCAATGGTGGATACAATTATGATTTGAAGATAAAAAGTGATGATGGAAGTTTGTCTTCAGTAGTTGCCTTGTTGCCTCCGGAAAGTAAAAGTGCCATTGAAGATTTCGATAGTAAAGGAACTTTCTTTTTTGATAGCACAATCAAAGGTTCTCAAACCAAAGACTCTAATCCTGCAGTCATAGTTGAATTTGGTTTAGAAGGTGGAAAAATCAATTCAGAAAAATTAGGAAGTTCTTTAAAGGATGTTTCCTTCACCGCAATCTTCTCAAATGGAAAACAACGGAACAATCAGAATTCTTCTTTTGAAATTAATGATTTTAAAGGATATTTCAATCGAGAATTAATTGAAGGGGGATTACGCATTTCTAATTTGGATGACCCTTTGATTGATTTTAATTTGAATGGAACAATACCTTTGGAGTCTGTTTATGGAATGTTTAATAGTCCAATTATAACAGATGGAGATGGAGATGTTGAAATGAAAAAATTACGAATCAAAGGTAAATTAGATGACATCATTAGTCCTTATGGAATTGGTCGAGTGACTACATCAGGAGATATAGAATTTGAAAATGCCTCGATAACTGTCAATAATGAAGATGTAGCGATAGACAAAGGATTATTGAAATTTGATAATAATAGTTTACAAGTAGAAGGCTTAGTATTGGAGGCACCAGGAACTGAAATTGAATTGGAGGGAACATTTTTAAACTTCCTCCCTGTACTTTTTGCCGATTCCTTGAATAGTAAAAATGCAGAATTAAAATTCAATGCTTCGTTAGATGCTACTAAAATTGACTTTGATAAATTATTGAAGGTTACTGAAATTCCAGTTGAAGAAAGTGTACAAACTATTAAAGCAGCCCCTGGAGTTGATTCGAAACAAATTGCCAAAAACCAATCTCGTGAACGAATTACTAATTTCCTAAAAGGAAAATTTGCCGCTAATATTGCAGAGTTTAATTATGAAGAAATAGAGGGAGAAGACTTTCAAGGAACTTTAGAATTTGACAATAATGAAATGTCTGTCAAAGGAAAAGTCAAAATGATGGAAGGTAGAATGTTGGTAGATGGAAAAACTTTCTTTGAAGGAAAACCTCACATGGAGGCAAAACTAACTTGTGAGCAAATTAATATTAAAGAATTTTTTAGGCAAGCCGAAAATTTTGGACAAGAAGTTTTGACCTATAAAAATCTTAAAGGAAAACTGAATGCGAAATTTTTCATCGAATCTTTTTGGAGTGAAGATGGTACTTTTTTGACAGACAAATTGCACATACTTGGAGATGTTGGATTGTCAAATGGAGAATTGGTAGGATTAAAAATGTTGTATGATTTTTCTGACTACGTCAAAATTGAAGATTTACGCCGAATTAAATTTACTAATATCCATAATTATATGGAGGTGAAAAAAAGTAAGATATTTATACCTGCGATGTTTGTTCAAAGTAATGCCATGAATTTGGCGGTGAGCGGAACGCATACTTTTGAAAACAAAATTGATTATAATATTAAGGTGAATGCAGGGCAAATTATTTGGAACAAATTCAAAAAACACAATTCTAAACTGAAACCTCAAAAAGCAAAAAAGCAAGGTTGGTTTAATTTATATTATCGAATTTACGGACCGATGGAAACGTTTACTTACGAATCTGACAAAAGGCGTGTAAGTCAACAATTAGATGCAAGTGGAACTCGAAAACGTAAAATTCAAAAAGAATTAATCAAGCATTTTGGGAATATAGTTTCGATTGAAGAACCAACGGATTGGAAGGATGTGATTCCAGATGTGGAAGGAGAGGTTGATGATGAAGTAGAGTTTATTGATTTTGAGGGAATTGAATCAGAAGAAAATGATTTCAATAAAAAATAAAAAGAATCTAAGAGAAGTGGTCAAAAAAAAGAAATTTTATATCAGTACTTAAATGAAAGAAGGGCTTTTAGCATTTTGCTAAAAGCCCTTTTATGTATCACTAAAAATTTTTTACTTTAAAAAAGCAAACTCAACTCTTCTATTCAATTTTTTACCTTCTTCTGTTGAGTTATCATGTTTTGGGTCAGTAGCTCCAGAACCTTCGAAAGACATTCTATTTAATGCGATGCCTTTTGACGCTAAATATTTATAGCATCTTCTTGCTCGACGCATAGAAAGATGATCGTTTAACTTCATGTCTCCTGTATCATCAGTATGACCTATAATTTTCAAATTAAGATTACCATCTTCATTTAATAATTTTGCTACCTCATCTAATTTGCTAATTTCGTTTTCACTAATTTTTGCACGAGTTTGATTGAAATAAATATCGCTTACTAAGAAAGTATAAGTACTTGCATTTGGGGTGGCATTTACAGCTTTTTTGTCAACGACCTCAACATCTTCTTTCTCTTCTACAACTTCACCTTTTGCAACCAATACTTCAGGACAACCTTTGTTGTTAGAGACACCTGCTATAAGAGGACAATCATCTATTGCATCAGCGATTCCATCTGAATCAGAATCAGGACAACCTTTAGTATTTGGAGTTCCAGCAACTAAAGGACAAAAATCATCTGCATCAGCAATTCCATCCAAATCAGTATCAGGGCAACCATTTAGGGTTCCT
Source organism: uncultured Saprospiraceae bacterium (assembly GCA_905480595.1). Lineage (GTDB taxonomy): Bacteria > Bacteroidota > Bacteroidia > Chitinophagales > Saprospiraceae > CAJQQY01. The sequence goes on from CAJQQY010000046.1 coordinate 11,346, forward strand.
TTTTCTGTAGGACAATTATCTGCGATGTCATAAACTCCATCTCCATCAGTATCGTCAGGGCAACCATTTCCTGCAAGTGTACCTGCAAGGTCAGGGCAATTATCGTTATTGTCAGCGATTCCATCAGCATCAGAATCAGGACATCCATTCAAAGCCATTGCTCCTCGAGTATCAGGGCAAAGGTCATTGATGTCAGCAACTCCATCTGAATCCGAATCAGGACAACCTTTGAGTCTTTTATCACCAGGTAAATTTGGACAATCGTCTTGCAAATCAGCAATTCCATCCGAATCCGAATCAGGACAACCTTGTAATTCTCCCGCAACGAGTGGACAAAGATCAGTATCATCATTTACACCATCTCCATCAGTATCAACATAGGTTGGAACAACTTCTCCAAATTTATAACCTAAAGTCAAACCTCCGAAAACGAACCAATCTTTTGCTCCAGAGTTTCCAGACTCACTAATTCCATCTAAATAATCGGTCAATGGAAAATGAGTAGAGGCTTCTAAACCAAGCGTAAATTTGTCGTTAATATCAAAATTAATTCCTCCCCCTAGTGGGAATGAGAAATGACTTGTAGGATAATAACCAGGCTCATTTTCTACTGCATCTATATCCTTTTCGATAAGGTTATTTTCAGGATTAGTAAATGCTGCGCCAATTCCTGCAAAAAGATATGGACGGAACATTTTCCGTTTTATAGTATTTCCTAAAATATAAAATTCAGGAGTAAATGAAACTTCGTAAACTGAATTTGAAAAGATAAAACCTCGATCAGCTCGCCATGGATCTTCCTCTACGAAGTTTAAATCATTACCTTGTAATTTAGTGTAAAAGAAACTTCCTCTAAGAGAAATGTGTCTATTTATGTGGTATCGAGCATACAAACCACCTCCAGCTTGTGTTTGCTTGAAAGAAAATATTTTGGAGGAAGCGACATCTCCTTGATAATTAGCTCCACCTAGCATCAATCCAACTTCGGATTTGCTTTGCGCCATAATTAAGACGGGGAGGAAAAGGGAAACTAGGACTAATATTAACTTGTTCATGTTAAGTGGGAATTTTATAAAAAAAAATTAATGGTCAATAAAATAGAAAACTAGCCACATCATAAGATGTAGAAGTCAATTAGTTACTCACTTAAGTTTTGGATTAATTGTTAGAACAGTAAAGAGATGTAAGAATGATAGGTGATAGATGTAATCTATAGTCTAGGAATTTTTTTTAAAAAGGATTACTTTCGACTTTAGATTCATATTATCAAAGATATAAAAAAATATCTTATTTAATTTTTTCAACATTTGATAATACTTGAAATTCAAAATAAAAATACGACTTTTTCAAATAAAAAACTTAAAATGAACTCCAAACAACTAGAATCACTTACTTCTTCTACGTGTAAGCAAGTAGGTTTTGTTGCCCAATTTATCTTAAAAGAATTAAAAAAAGTTAACCCAAATGATATTGAAACTAAGAGTCTCAATAGTTTAGTGAGTTACGTTGACAAAAATGCAGAAATGCAATTGGTTGAAAAATTAAGGAAGTTGCTTCCCGAAGCTACCTTTTTGACAGAAGAAGAAACAATCGAAAATAACGAAGGAGAGTATCGTTGGATTATCGATCCTTTGGATGGAACGACTAATTTTTTGCATCAATTACCATTTTTTTCAATTAGTGTTGCGCTAGAATTTCAAGGTGAAATTATCCTAGGAGTAGTTTACGAAGTTAATCGAAATGAATGTTTTTCTGCTTGGAAAAATGGAGGTGCATATTTGAATGATTCAAAAATTGAAGTGAGCAAAAGAACTGATTTGGGAGATGCATTAATCGCTACTGGTTTTCCTTATTATGATTACCGAGGAGTTGAACCTTACTTTGAGGTATTAGAATTTTTTATAAAAAATACAAGAGGTGTTCGTCGATTTGGTTCCGCAGCGTTGGACTTAGCATATGTAGCTTGTGGGAGATTTGATTCGTATTATGAATATAGTTTGAATGCTTGGGATGTGGCAGCTGGAGTGATTCTGGTAAAAGAAGCTGGTGGGAAGTTAAGTGATTTTCAAGGAGGTGAAAATTTTCTCTTTGGAAGAGAAATGATCGCTGCAAGTCCGCATGTTTTTGTTAAAACATTGGAAGTAGTGAAAACTGCTTTTTCGAAAAATCGTTAAATATCATCGGTTCATCGAACAAAAGGTTATGCGCTTCTATTTTCAATAAATAAAAAAGGATTATTAACTATTTTGCAAATGCAAAAAAACATCCCAAATGAAAAAAATGAATATCCAAAATTATAGGAAATGAAAATCAGAGAAAATGTACAAATAGCCCTCGGCAATGTTCGCTCTAATTTGCTTCGAACAATTATCACAATGTTGATTATTGCATTTGGGATTATGGCATTAGTTGGAATTTTGACTTCAATTGATAGTATGATTTATTCGATGAATGATAGTTTTTCTAATATGGAAGCCAACTCATTTCGAATTAGACCAAAGCGAGATGGAGTGAGTGGAAGACGAGGGGGAAGACAGTCTAAACAAGGAGAAGTGGTTACATATAAGCAAGCAATGGAATTCAAAGATCGATATAATTTCCCATCAAAAGTCGCTTTGTCTTGTTGGGGAACAGGAATTGCAACTGCAAAATATGGCGGTGAAAAAACGAATCCAAATGTGATGGTTTTGGGAGCGGACGAAAATTACTTGAATGTAAAAAGTTATGAAATTGCAGTTGGGCGAAATTTTACCGAAACGGAAGTAACTTCAGGGCAAAGTAAAGCTATCGTTGGTTTTGATATAGTAAAATCATTATTTAATGAAAATATGGATCGCGCTGTCAATAGTGTGATCTCTGTAGGTAATATAAAATATAAAATCATTGGAGTACTTGAATCAAAAGGTGCCTCGATGGGAATGAGTCAAGATCGAAGAATTTTAATTCCATTGCTAAAAGCAAAGACACTTTATGGGCATTCACAAAAAAATTATGACATAGCGGTTGCATTGACGAGTGTAGAAAAAATGAATGATGCCATTTCGACTGCAATTGGAACATTTAGAAATATTCGAAAATTAAAACTTTCGCAAGACAACGATTTTGAAATTAGAAAAGCTGATGGATTAATTGAACGGCTAAAGGAAAATACTGCCGCTATTCGTTTGTCAGCAATTGGAATTGCGTTGATTACTTTACTTGGTGCTGCAATTGGTTTGATGAATATTATGTTAGTTTCGGTAACAGAACGGACTCGTGAAATAGGAATTTGTAAAGCCCTCGGTGCTACTCGAAAAAATATCTTAACTCAGTTTTTGACAGAGGCAGTTGTGATTTGTCAATTGGGTGGATTAGTTGGAATTGTGTTTGGGATTTTGATTGGAAATGTTTTGACGTTTTTTATTGGTGGAACATTTTTGATTCCTTGGGCGTGGATTTTATTAGGAGTTACAACTTGCCTGGTGGTAGGTTTGGTTTCGGGATTGTATCCTGCGTTGAAGGCATCGAGGTTAGATCCGATAGAATCGTTGCGATATGAGTGATATAGAATAACGATTAAAAAATAAAACCCTTTTTCATTTAAGAATATGATGAGAAAGGGTTTTATTTTTAATTCCTCTAAGTTTATCTTTGCAAAATGAAAAAAAAGAAAGTTGGATTATTTTTCGGATCATTTAATCCTGTTCATGTGGGGCATTTGATTATTGCCAATTATATGGCAACGCAAACAGACTTGGATGAAGTTTGGTTAGTTGTCTCTCCTCAAAATCCTTTGAAGAAAAAAAGTACGTTAGCTCGTGATTTTGATCGGTTACATTTGGTACGTTTGGCAATTGAAGATTGTCCAAACTTGAAAGCATCGAATATCGAGTTTGATTTACCGAAGCCTTCCTATACGATTGATACTTTAACTTATCTTAAAGAAGCTCACCCTGATAAAGATTTTATTCTCATCATGGGAGGCGATAATTTGGGCACTTTGCATAAGTGGAAAAATTACGAACAGATTTTAAATTACTATCAAATTTATGTGTACCAACGGCCTAATTATGAATTGGGAAATTTGGCCACTCATCCTGCGATTAAAATATTTGAAGCACCTTTGATGCAAGTTTCAGCGAGCTATATTCGTAAGTGTATTCGAGAAGGACATTCGATTCAATATATAGTTACACAACCAGTTTTTGAATATATCAATTCTAGTAATTTGTATAAATGAAATAATGAATATCCAATATCGAACAAGGAATAACCAATGTCCAATATCAGAAAACCGAAACTTTAGTTATATTATTGGAGATTGGTTATTCCTTGTTGGATATTCGTTTCTTAATTTCCCAGTCGGTGAACTGACAGAAACTATTAATGTTATTTCCAAAAACAATAATACTTTTGTAGTGTAGTTATTTTGTGAAACAATACATTCAACAGCATTTATTCAAAATGAAATTGCTCGAACAGGTCTAAAACGTCAAACGTTCAATATCAAACGAATAAAAACCTTAAACTTCAAATAATAATGACAAGCCGAAATAATTTTTTCTTCACAATTATTGTCATCCTTTCTTCGATTGTTTTTTCTCAAGCTCAACCTGACATAGGGATTGGCCAATGGAAATCGCATTTGCCATATCAAATTGGAAAATATGTAACTCAAAGTGCAGAGGATATTATTTATGCAACAAATTGGGGCATTGTATATATCAACAAAAATGATAACTCTACTCGAACTTTAGATAAATTAGACGGACTCAGCGGAGTAGGAATTGAACGGATCAAATACAATCAAGCGAATGATGTTTTGATGATTGCCTATTCGAATAGTACCATTGATTTAGTCAAACCAAATGAAATTATCACGCTTTCCGATATTCAACGATTCAATAATATTTCAGGTGACAAAAGAATCTATGATGTTTTTATAGATACAGATTCGACTGCTTTGTTGGCGACTGGATATGGGATGTCTAAAATAAATTTTAATCAAGATATTTTTGTTTTTTCAACTTTTACAGGTATTCCGATGACTTCAGTAATCGTAAAAGATGAAATGATTTATGCGACTACTGAAGAAGGAATTTATCATGCAGCTAATCAACCGAATGTAAACTTGCAAGATTTTGGAATTTGGGAATTTTTAGACTCAAGTAATGGATTTCCAGATGTCTATAATTCTAGTGTTATTGCGAAATTTTCCGATAAGGTTTATATGAATATTGATACTGCGATGTATAGTTTTGATGGTACAAATTTGCAACAGATTTATATTCCAGAAGATGACTATAAAATTGAATTCGTGACAACTGAAGGAGATCATATGGTGGTAGGATTAAGTTGCCAAGATGGAGGTTGTGATGGGAAGTTATTGTTTTTTAATTCAGATGAAAGTTTTAGTGAGATTAAGGAATCTTGTGTGGATCGACCAGTTCATGCAGTAGAAGATGAAAACGGATATGTTTGGGTAGCAGATAATTTTCTTCGATTTCGAAGTTATCAAATTGATAGTGAAATATGTAATCCAGGTTTTACATTGAACTCTCCCTTTGATATTAAAAATTATGATTTAGAAGTCAATGACGGGCAACTGTGGGTGACCGCAGGAGGAATTGATATTCGAAATTATTTTCAATTTTATTTTGAAGGATTATATACTTTGGAAAATGGGAATTGGAAATATTTTAATCGATTGAATCGAGGAGATCTTGCAGGGACTTTAGATTTTTTGAGAGTAGCATTTCATCCCGAAAAAGATATTATGTATGCGAGTACGTATTATGATGGATTGATAAAATATGAAAATGATATTTTCGAAATTTTTGTTGATACGAATTCAACTTTAGGAAATTCAACAGTTACAGATGTTGATCGGACGAAAGTAACTGGAATTGCATTTGATCAAAATAATAATTTATGGATTGCTAATCCGGGAACGTCTAGACCAATCTCAGTATTTACGGATGATGGAGATATGAAAAACTTTTCTATCAATTCTAATATTCAAGGTTTGTTTTCATTAACTGTAGATGATAATAATTTTAAATGGTTTACGGTGAGTGAAGGAACGGCTGGGATTTTAGTTTTTGATGAAGGAGATTTAGAGGTAAACGGAGATGAAAGATATCGTCAGATTACTTCGGCAAGTAGTGCGTTAAGTACTAATAATGTAAGTTGTATCACTAAAGATTTGGATGGAGACATGTGGATAGGAACTGGAGATGGAATTATTATTTTCGAATGTGGGAGTAGTGTTTTTGATACAGAGCAGTGTCGTGGCACTCGAAAAATCGTAGAGCAAGATGGGATTCCTGCTTACCTTTTGGTTGGAGAAGATGTAAAAGCAATTGCCGTGGATGGAGCTAATCGAAAATGGGTTGGAACGACAACAGGTGTTTTTGTGATTTCGTCAGATGGAGAGGAATTAATAGCAAAATTTAATACTGAAAATAGTCCTCTTTTTGATAACGTAATAACAGATATAGCCATTGATCCTGAGTCAGGAGAAGTGTTTATTGGAACATCCGAAGGAATAGTTTCTTATCGAGGAGAAGCAACTGAAGGAGGAATAACTCATAAAGCAAATGCTCTAGTTTTCCCTAATCCAGTTCGTCCTGAATACCAAGGGCCAATTGCAATTAAAGGGTTAGCACGAGATTCTGATGTGAAAATTACGGATGTCAATGGTCAGTTAGTTTATGAAACAAAAGCGCTCGGTGGTCAAGCGATTTGGGATGGAAGAGATTATACGGGAAGAAAAGCTGCTACTGGAGTTTACTTAGTTTTGGGAACTACGACGAGAAGTTTTGATGAACCTCAGACTGTGGTGGCGAAGATTTTATTTATGAATTAAAGAGAAGTGAGGGGCTTTTTGTTACCTCTCCCACGACTTAATAAAAAAGCTCTTTTTGCTAAAATGCAAAAAGAGCTTTTTTTGGTTTTAAAAAAATATCCAACTACTGGCTCCTCAATAAACAGCAGTTGCTAAAATGTGTTCGTAATATTTTTCATACTGCGGTAAAATATATTTGATATCAAATTTCTCAGCTTGAGCCAAAGCATTTTTTCTAAACTCCGCTAAAACTTTATCATCTTCTAAAATCTGAATAGCATATTTTGCCATAGATTCTACATCTCCAATATCACTTAAAAATCCAGTTTTTCCATGAATATTTACTTCTGGAATACCTCCAGCATTCGATGAGATGATAGGGACTTCGCAAGCCATGGCTTCCAAGGCTGCCAATCCAAAACTTTCATTAGCACTAGGCATGACAAATAAATCAGCTACGGATAAAAGTTCTTCCACCGCATCTTGTTTTCCTAAAAAACGAATTTCATCACAAAGCCCAATTTGCCGACACAAGTCTTCCAGTTTTCTTCTTTCAGGTCCATCACCAATCAATAATAATTTGGATGGAATTTTTCTAAAGACTTTTTCGAAAACATAAATCACATCTTCAACTCTTTTCACTTTTCTAAAATTAGAAACGTGAACTAATATTTTTTCACCGTTTGGTGCTATCGCTTTTTTGAAATGATCTTTATTGACTTTTCTAAATCGATCAAAGTCAATGAAGTTTGGGATGACTTTGATTTCATTTTTTATGTCAAAATAATCATACGTTTGGTTTTTCAAACTTTCAGAAACAGCCGTTACGCCATCTGATTTATTAATGGAAAATGCGACCACAGGCGAGAAGGATTTATTATTTCCAACCAATGTAATATCTGTTCCATGCAAAGTCGTGACCACAGGAATATATTTTCCTTCAGCTAATAAAATTTTCTTAGCCATGTAGGCAACTGCAGCATGAGGAATAGCATAATGTACATGAAGCAAATCTAATTTTTCATATTTTACTACATCAACCAACTTACTTGCAAGAGCAGTATCATAAGGAGGATATTCAAAAAGCGGATAGTCTTCCGCATTAACCTCATGATAAAAAATATTCTCTTGAAAGTGCTGTAAACGAGCTGGGCGCCCATAAGTGATGAAGTGAATTTGATGTCCTCTTTTTGCCAGACCTAATCCAAGTTCAGTTGCTACAACTCCACTTCCACCGTAGGTTGGATAACAGACAATTCCTATTTTCATTTTTCGTACTGTTTTTTTGAAAAAAAATACCCGTTTAATGAAATGTATTTTTCTACAAAATGTTCAATGTGAGAAGGTTTATTAAAATATAAATTTAACAGAAAGACATTTTAAGCTACTTCTAGTTGCCAAAAATAAAAAAAAAAAGGCATCCGAACTGTCAGATGCCTTTTTCATTTATATTTTATTTAAATCATTTATAAGTCTAAACTTAAGGATGATTTTTCATTAATTTTTTAACGATCGTTTGACTATCGACTTTTACCCTTACGAAATACATTCCATCAGGATAATTTTCTAAATTCAATTCGACCTTTTCTTCCATTACTTTTCCTATAGGTTTTTCGAAAAGAATTTGTCCCATTATATTGAGTACTTGAATGTGAACATCAACTGTTTTTGAAAATGTCATATCCAAAGTAGCTAAATCCATTGTTGGATTCGGGAATAAGTTGATGCTTTGAATGTCATCTATTTCTTCGATGTTTACCATCAAATCAACAGTTGCAACATCAATACATCCAAAACCATCTGTAACTGTTACCACATAAGTTCCAGCAGTAATACCTGTTACAGTCGCAGTACTATCACCTGTATCCCAAACATATGTATAAGGTCCTTGGCTTGCATTTGGCATAACTGAAACAGATCCATCTAACTCACCATCACTAGATTCAGGAGTCATACTAGTTGCTAAGTCAAGTGAAGTACATTGAAAAATATTAATATTATCAATATCCAAATAGTAATCACCTGTTCCCCAAATTCCTGCAAAACGGAATTTAACGGATTCTCCAGCAAGACTTGAAATATCAATATTAATAGTTGCTAATTCATTAGATGTAACATGATTGTCTTGTGTGATTATAAATAAATCATTATAAGTCATACCACAATCTAGAGAATATTGAACTTTCAATGAATCACCAACACCAAGCGTTGTCGCGTTTGCTCCATTTCCACTAAAGTTAACATAACGATAATCGAAAAATAATGAATCGCCATCTGCAATTGGTCCAATAGGAGGTGAAACTAATTCAAAACTAGGATCAAAACTATACATATTGTCAAATGCCACAAATGAGATATTATTATGGAACATCGTAATTGGATTGAATTCATCAGAGGACCATCCATTTGGTAAAGTTCCACCCTCAAAATCTTCTTTGAAAGGTAATACTCGATAAGTTGCAAATGAGTATGTAGTCGTGTCATTGCTGACATTTAATTCACCTGCTAAACTAGTCCATGCCGTAACATTATAAGTTCCGGCTCCAGTTGAGTTAAAAGGAGTTGTAAAAGTATAAGTTGCAGATTCGTCAGGAGCAAGCGTTAGTGTTCCAACATTTTCTGTTATAGCAATACCTCCATTTATACTATATCCTACATCAAAACCAGTTTGAGTGGCAGTACCATTGTTTACAAGTGTGAGAGTCAATTCATCGTTTGGATCACCACATTCTAACATTGTAGTATTAACAACTGTTTGCGAAGCCATATCGTTAGCAACTGGAATAAAAATAGCAACATCGTCAACTCCTACTCCATCATAATTATTTACAGATCCATCAGAACCAAATCCGAATCTTAATCGAACATCAGCTTCTCCAGCTACACCTGTTAATTCATGTTTTGCAAAAATCCATCCGCCAGAGTTACCAGCCCATACTTCTCCAAGTTGGTTAAATGTATTATTGATATTATACCAATTGACACCTGTTCCAATTCCTCCGATTTTATACCAAGTATTTCCTCCATCAACAGAAGCATCTAACCAACCTCCATCGTAACTTGTTTCCGTATCATAATTAATTGATAAAGAAATTGTAGGGTCACTTGTCAAATTAGAAAAGTCAAAACAGTTAGAAACAACATAAGAATCCTCCGCATTATTATAATTTCCATTTAGATTAGTTACCCAAGCATTCACACCACTTGCTGCATTTGGAATATCCGTTCCATTTGGTTCTCCAAATGCCCATGATTGATTTTGGCCATCATCACTAACTGCCCATCCACCATTGTCCACTTCAAAATTTTGAGCATATGGGAAATCAGAAATAGTAGGAATATTTGTTACGGTATAATAAGCTGTATCATTACTCATTTCCGAATCACCGTCTAATTCAGTCCAAGCTGCAATCTCATAAGTTCCCGGTAGAGATAAATCAGCGGTGGTTTCAAACTCTAATTCTACAATACTATCATTTCCAATAACATTAGTAAAATATCCATCCAATGGAATATTAATCGCAGCAGTTGCTCCATTAATACTATATTTAAATGGAACTAGTGATTGAGGATTCGAACCATAGTTTGTCATGCGAATAGTAATTGTTTCTGCATCAGTCAATCCACAACCTGAGAGAGGAGAAGAGATATCTAAAATCCCCACATCGTTCAAAGTAATAGTTGTAAAAGTGAATGGTCCAGCCAAAGCACTAGTATCACCATTATCACAAAATCTAATTACATAATAATCGTAAGTAGAATTTTCATCCAAACCAGTCAATGAACCAAATGGATCATTTGTTGTAAAAGTAATCCCAGCTCCCGTGCTTGGTAGAAATCCAGTTGGACCATATTCTACTTGCCAGATACCTGAAGAGTCAGAATCAGTCCAACTTACATCTGCTGATAATCCAAATAAATCATCAACGCCTAAGTTCGTGGCTCCGGGACAAGTTGGACAAGCGAAAGTTTCAAAAACAACTCCAGTCGTTGGAAATGGACCATCAGAGAAAATAATATTTCCATCAGGATCTAAAATATTGTAAGTGACTTCATTTTGAAATGCCCCTGCAGAATATGTGAAAATTAATGGTAAATTACTTCCAGCATTAATCGTAAATGTTGCCGAATTACCAGTTGTAAAAGTATAATCTGTAGAGATACCTCCAACTGTAACATTTAGTATCGAACCATTCCAACCATCACCAAATGAATCGAACAATTCGATAGTATAATCACATGGGTTATTAAATGTGGTCGTAAATGAATTTACCACCGCATTATTACTTACTTCATTATCACAATCAGAATGCACATAAAAATCATAAGCAGTATTTTGAGTCAAACCACTTATCGTTGCAAAAAGATCAGTAGTATTAATAACTGTTCCAGACCCTACTGCAAATCCAGCTAATCCATATTCCACATTATAGCTAGAGGCTGCAAAAGAAGCATCCCAACTAATATCTGCAAAAGTCGCATTAACATCAGTTATCATCACATTGGTAGGAGCAGGACAAGAAAGAAGTGTTGTAAATGAAAATGGCCCAGCAAAATTACTCATCTCGCCACCACCACAATCTGATTGAATATAAAATTGATACATCGTATTTTGCATCAAACTAGTTAAGTTCAAAAACAAATCAGTTGTATTGGTCAAGGTTCCAGTTCCTAAAGTAAAACTGGCTAATCCATATTCTATATTATAAGTATCAGCAGAATCAGAAACTGCCCAAGTAATATCTGCAGATGAGTTGGTCAAATTATCAACTGAAATATTTGGTGGAGCTAAACAATTTAAGTTAGTACCACATGGCAAATTATCTCCTGGATGAGTGGCGCCACTTGCAACCGTTACATCTGCTTCCCAGCCCAATCGATTAACTACTGCAGTTGCAAAATGCAAAACAGTAATACAACCAGTTGTACCAGTAAAAGTAGAAGACCC
>CAJQQY010000047.1 GCA_905480595.1 uncultured Saprospiraceae bacterium
AGTTGCGAGCAGAGCTGAATTATACCTTTTTAACCAATAGCGATACAGAGGTTATTTTAAATGGCTACCTGCAATATGGTATGAAAGAATTGTTAAGGCGATTGGAAGGTATGTTCGCTTTTGCATTGTATGACAAAGAAAAAGATGAGGTATTTATTACAAGAGATAAATTCGGTGAAAAACCACTTTACTATATTGACAACAAAGACAATTTTTATTTCGCCTCAGAATTAAAAGCACTCGAATCTAAATTTGATAAAACATCAATTGATAAAAAAGGATTAAATTTCTTTCTGTCGCTTTCGTACATTCCAGCACCACATACCATTTATAGTGAGGTGAAAAAACTACCTGCTGCCCATTTTATTCAATATAAAAAAGGACTAAATATTCAGCTCCACAAGTATTATGATTTGCAAGAAAACATTGCAGATCAACCTGTACAAAAAGACTTTCAGGCTGCTTGCGATGAACTTAGAATTAAACTAAAAGATTCCGTTGCAAAGCGAATGGTGTCTGATGTTCCTGTTGGTGCATTTTTAAGTGGAGGAATTGATTCTAGTATTATTGCCATGTTGATGGCTGAAATTTCGGACCAACCTATCAATACTTTTTCCATAGGTTTTACAGAAAAAACTTATGACGAAAGTGAACGGGCAAAATTGATAGCGGATAAAATTAAATCAAATCACACCGTTCATTTTTTAGATTATAAAGATGTTGTTGAAATTATTGATGATATAATTTTACACTACGATGAACCCTTTGGAGATTCGTCGGCCTTACCTTCTTATTATGTAGCCAAGTTAGCGAGAGAGAAAGTAACGGTAGTTTTAACAGGGGATTGTGCTGATGAATTATTTGGAGGATATGAAAAATATTTGGGGCAGTATTATATCTCCAAATTTAAAAAATGGCCAAAGGTTTTTCAACAAATTATAAAAGGCGGTGTAGCCATTACACCTCATACTCGATGGACTAATTCATTGCTTCGTAGAGCAAAAAAAGTATTGAGTAATTTAGATCAATCTGAATTTGAAATTCATTATAATTTGATGTGTCTTGGGTTTTCTGATAAAGAAAGATTTTCACTTTTAGGAAAAGAATATCAGGAAGAAATCAAAGGCGAAATAGAAGAAGTTTATAATTCCTATCAATCTTCAGAGCCGTTGGAAAAAGGATTTTATACCGATTTACATTTTGTCTTGGAAGGTGATATGTTGACAAAAGTAGATCGAGTTTGTATGAAAAATTCATTGGAAGCAAGAGTACCATTTTTGGATTCCAAAATTGTAGAGATGGCTTATCGACTTCCTGTGAATTTTAAAATCAAAGGCAATAATAAAAAATATATTCTCAAAGAAACCTTCAAGGATATGTTGCCACCTGAAACGGTTAATTTTCGGAAAAGAGGTTTTGGCGTTCCTGTTGATTTATGGTTTCGAAATGAATTAAAAACGGAAATTGAAAATTTGCTTTCTAAAGATTTGATCGAGCGACAAGGCATTTTTAATTATAAAGTAGTTCAATCACTTTTGGAGGAACACTTAAGTGGGAAAGAAAATCACAAAGGAAAATTGTGGAATTTATTTGTTTTTCAAAAATGGTATCTAAATAAAATTGAAGAAGCCTAAACTCATACGAATAACCACCGTTCCTGTTTCCATGAACATTATCCTCAAAGGACAATTGGGGTTTATGAATCAATTCTTTGAGGTAATCGGAGTGACCGGTTATGATAAAAAACATTACGAAGATGTTTTAAAAAGAGAACAAATTCAAATGGAACCTATCGAAATGGCTCGAACTATTTCACCTCTCAAAGATTTGGTTTCGTTGTGGAAACTGTATCGTTTTTTGAAAAAAGAAAAACCAGCAATAGTTCATACCCATACTCCAAAAGCTGGTTTGCTCGGAATGATTGCAGCTTATTTTGCAGGTGTTCCAATTCGAATGCACACCGTTGCAGGAATGCCTTGGGTAGAATTAAGTGGACTTAAAAAATGGATTGTGGGTTGGACAGAGAAAATAACTTTTGCTTGCGCACACAAAGTTTATCCAAACTCGTATGGATTAAAAAAAATCATCAATGACAATAATTTTTGTCATCCAAAGAAATTAAAGGTTATCGCAAACGGCGCATCGAATGGAGTGAATACCTCTTTTTTCGATCCAAATAATTCAACTCTAAAATCAAGAAAAAAATTAAGACAAGAGCATAATATTTCTGATGAAATAGTTTTTTGTTTTGTTGGACGAATTGCAAAAGAAAAAGGAATTCAAGAATTAATCAACTCATTTGAAAAATTACAAAAAGAACTTTCCACGTCAAAAATCAAATTAGTCTTAATTGGCACCTTCGAAAAACATTATGGATTGCTAGGCGATGAACTTGAAAAATCAATTACTGAAAATCCTGATATTTTAGCCTTAGGAAGATTTGACGATGTGCGACCTTTTTATTTGATGACTGATGTTTTTGCTTTTCCAAGTTATCGAGAAGGTTTTCCAAATGCCTTGATGGAAGCGGGCGCAATGGCTTTACCTTCTATCGCTACAGACATAAATGGATGTAATGAAATTATCACAGATGGTCATAATGGTATCATGATTCAACCAAAAAATGAAACAGAGCTGTATCAAGCCATGAAAAAAATGATTGAAGAAAAAGAGCTTCGAATTTCCTTTGCTGCTAATGCACGCAAAATCATAGTTGATAAATTTAGAAGAGAGATTATTTGGGAAGCTTTATTGGAAGAATATAAAATGCTTTTGGATAAAAGAGAAATAAATGTTAAGCAAGAAACGTAAAGTGTTAATTAACCTAAAGAATATTCCAGGTTGGAAAACCAATAGAAAAATTGTTGTTTTTTCAGTTGATGATTATGGAAATATCAGAATGGCTTCTCAGGAGGCCAAGGATAATTTAGAAAAGGCAGGATTGAATCTTCATCAAAATAGATTTGATCAATTTGATTGTTTAGAAGATCGAGCAGATTTGGAACAGTTATATGATTCGCTTTCTTCGGTAAAAGATCAGCATGGAAATTCAGCCATGTTTACCGCTTTTTCTTTGCCTGTAAATATTGATTTTGAAAAAGTAATTGCATCTGGTTTTTCAGAATATCACTACGAGTTATTACCTGACACATTTAATAAAATGGCTGGGTATGAAAATACGTGGGAGTTGTGGAAAGAAGGAATTACTGAAAAATTATTATTCCCACAATCTCATGGAAGAGAACATCTTAATCTTGTTTTTTTCCAAGATGCCTTGAACAATAAAAATGAAGAGGTCATTGCCTGTATTAAAAATCACTCCTATGCAGCTTTGACTTTGAAGCAAAAAAATATATCATACACAGGGGCTTTCGGTTTTCAAAAAATGAATGAAACCGAAAAACTAATTCCAATCGCACTTGATGGGCTAGCAAAATTTGAAGAAGTTTTTGGTTTTAAAGCAAAGCATTTTACTGCTCCGGGAGTTTATGCTCATCATATTTTGGAAGAAGCTTTGGCAAAAGGAGGAGTAGAATATATAGACACTCAAATAGTTAAAAATGAACACCAAGGAGATGGAAAATATAAAAGGAGATATAATTATTTAGGTAAAAAAAATAAAGAGGGGCAAAGATATATTTTAAGAAATTGCGTTTTCGAACCACTCTTAAATCCTACGGAAAATCATATTAATGAATGTTTGGCAGAAATAGAAATTGCTTTCCGTTGGAAAAAACCTGCAAATATAAGTAGTCATCGAGTTAATTTTTGTGGACATATTGATCCAGCAAATAGAGATTTTGGATTAAAACAATTACGAACACTTTTAGATAGAATTGTAAAAAAATGGCCTGATGTAGAATTTATGACGACGGTGGAACTAGGCGAATTAATAGATAAAAAAGATAAATGATGAGAAGTAGTTTATTTTGGACTTTTGATCTTTTAAGAGGAAAAAAAGTAACTGAACATTATAATCAAATCAAGATGATAATGGAAGGTAAAGATCCATCTAAGACAAAGCAACTGATAGATGAGAATTTGCAAGATCTTTTAAAATATGCAGTTTCTCATACAGATTTTTATTCTTCCTATCAAAATTTTAAATCTCTTGAAGATTTTCCAGTAATCAATAAAAGTACAATACGAGCCGATTATAATAAATTTATTTCAAAAAAATATTCTGCTGAAACTTTGTTTAAAGTTACGACAAGTGGGTCTACAGGAACACCTTTCAAAGCATATCAAGATAATATTAAAAGAGCAAGACATACTGCGGATAATATTTATTTTAATGAAAAAGCTAAGCTAGGCTTAGGAGAGCGATTGTATTATTTTAGAATATGGAATAGCATAAATAGGAAAGACCAGCTTAAAAAATTCATGCAAAATATCGTTGAATGTGATGCAGGAGTTTTTACAAAGGATGCAATCGGTAAGTTGTTGAATCAAATGAAAAACGATGGTTCTAAGAAATCAATGTTAGCATATTCGTCTACTTATGAAGCTCTTGTGACAAAGATAAAGGAGTATGAATTAAGTACAGAAGGGATTAATATGAACTCCATAATCACAATGTCAGAAACTTTACCAGATCAGACAAAAGTGAATTTGGGAGAGATGTTCGGATGCCCAGTTATTTCTAGATATTCTAATATGGAAAATGGATTTTTAGCACAGCAATGTATTTCTGAAAACAATGAATATCATTTAAATACAGCAAGCTTTAAAATTGAATTGTTGAACTTTGATAATGACACGCAGGTGGCGAATGGAGAAATGGGAAGAATAGTGGTTACGGATTTATTTAATTACGGAATGCCAATAATTAGATATGATACAGGTGATATCGCAATTAGGGAAGATAATGGAAAATGCGATTGGCGAGGAGCTATATTTTCAAAAGTTTTAGGAAGAAAAGTTGATTTCATTTATAGTACAAATGATGAAATTATTTCTCCTCATGTGATTACTAATACAATGTGGAAATATCCAGATATCAATCAATTTCAATTTATCCAAAAAAGTCAATTTAATTTTATACTGAAATTGAACGCAACTGTTTTAGAACCTGCCATAGAAAAAGACATTGATATTAATTTCAAATCTTATTTAGGAGAAAATGCAAATATTGATTTTGAGTATGTTGAAGAAATTCCTGTGCTCAATTCTGGAAAACGGAAGAAGATAGTGAATGAGTATAAAATACCTTAAGAAGGTAAATTTATGCTATCCTTAATAAAATTCTTTTGCTCTGCTCTTTCTCTAATTAGTTTTTTTTTAGTTGTAGGTCTATTGTTATATTTTTTTGGAAAAAAGGGGAGCAAATATTTTTTAGGAATAGCTGCCGCACTTTTTCTTATCTTTTCCACACCTACCATTCCGAATTTATTAATTAATTCTTTAGAAAATGATTATCCAGTTTTAACTGAATTGGAAGCATTTTCCAAAGACTCTGTTCACATAATTATTCTTGGAGGAGGGCATGAATCAAATAATGCTTTACCGGCCAATATTCAATTATCGAGTTCAGCTTTAGGAAGATTAATCGAAGGAATAAGAATTCATCAATTGCTTCCGTATAGTCAATTAATTTCCTCAGGAGGAAATGGAAGTCAACCAAAAAGCCAAGCTGAAGTTCAAAGACAAGCCGCAGTTTCTTTAGGAGTTTCAGATTCTAAAATCTCCATATTACCTTTTGCTAGAAACACTTTTCAAGAAGCTCAACATTATAAAACAAAATTTGGAAATGGAACAAGATTAATTGTAGTAACAGATGCTTGCCATTTACCAAGAGCGATGTTCGCATTTCAAAAAACAGGCCTTGATCCAATTCCAGCTCCGACCAATTATTATTTAAAAAATCCAAAAGATAAATTCTGTTTTAGCATTTTGCCAAGTACAGAAAATTTAATAAAAACCAACCGAGTGATTTATGAGTATTTAGGTAAAATCTGGTACTCCTTTTAATTTGATTTTTATATGAAGAATACTTTAAATATCCTTATTACAGGAACTGGGGGACCAACTCCTCGAAGCTTTGCACGATCTCTTAAAGAACTAAGCAAGTATAAAAATTATCGTCTTTTTGGAACAGACATTCACAAATATGCAGTTGGACTTTACCAACATCATATTTTTGAAAAGTCATTTATCACTCCTCGATCCACTCAAGAAGGTTACTGGGAAGCGATGGAAAAAATCATCCAAGAGAATGATATTCATATGGCGGTCATTCTTCCAGAAACGGAAGTTCGAACTTGGAGCCAAAAACAGTCAGAAGGAAATTTACCTTGCAAGGCATTGATTCCCGACATCAAAGCAGTTGATAATATGATTGATAAATCTGTATTAACAAAAGCCTTAGCTCCTCATGGCCTTGTTCCAAATTCTGTTGATATTGATCCAGCAGAAGAGAATTTGGAAGAAAAAATTAAAGAAAAATTGACCTATCCATTTTGGGTAAGAAGTGCGACGGGTTCGAGTGGATTGGGATCTTTTAAAGTTCAGACCTTTGCTGATTTAATAAAATGGGTTTCCATAAATCAAGGCGTGACTAATTTTATAGCGAGTGATTTTTTATCTGGTAGAAATTTGGCGTGTAAGTTTTTATATCATAATGGAAAACTACTTCGATCAGCAGTTGGGGAACGAGTGAATTATATTATGTCAAAAGTTTCTCCTTCTGGAATTACTGGAAATACTTCTTATGGCAGATTACTCAACGACGAAAAAGTTTTTGAAACATCTCTTAAAGCCATAGAAATCATGTTTGAGCAAACAGGTGCAGAGCGACATGGATTTTTCACAGTAGATCTAAAAGAGGATGCGAATGGAAAACCTTTTGTAACTGAAATTAATGTTCGCCATGTTGCTTTTACCTCTGCCTTCGCATTGGGAGGAGCCAATTTTTGTGAAGATACTATTCGTCTTTTGGATGAAGATGAGACTTTTGACCGTGAATTCAAATTGTATGAATTTGAAAAAGACTTAATCTTTTTAAGAGACGTAGATGCTTTGCCAATTATAATGAAAGAAACAGATTTGATTTAAAATATGTATCCATACTTCAAAAGATTTTTCGATTTATTTTTTACTTCTTTGGGAGTTTTGATACTTTCTCCATTGCTCATTCCTATTTTTATTGCTTTAAAAATAACAGATGAAGGAGAAGTATTTTATTTCCAAGAAAGGATTGGATATAATTTTAAATTATTCAAAATTTTCAAATTTGCGACGATGTTAAAAAACAGTCCTAGCATTGGAAATAAAACAGTTACACTTCGAAATGATCCTCGAATAACTAAAGTTGGAAAGTTCTTGCGTATCACAAAAATCAATGAGTTACCTCAAATATTCAATGTTATTTTAGGAGATATGTCATTAGTGGGTCCTCGGCCATTACTTTTTAATAGTTATAAAAAATACACTCCTGATGTCCAAGAAGTCATTTATAAAAATAGACCTGGTGTGACTGGAATTGGTTCTTTGATTTTTAGAGATGAGGAAAAATTAGTTTCAGAAGTTAAAAAGAGAGGGGGTGAACCATTAGAATTTTATCAATCTCATATCTATCCATACAAAGGTGCTTTGGAAAAATGGTATTATCATAATATTTCATTTACCACAGATTTTATTATTTTGTTTCTCACATTTTGGCAGATTGTTTCTCCCAAAAGTCAATTGATTTTTTCAGCGTTTAAAGATTTACCTCAACGGCCTGAAACTTTAACTATTGCAGGTATTCATCAACTTTATAAACCAGTTAGTTACTCAATGATCCCACTCTCCATCCCACATCTTGCTGGCAACGAATGGAAATACGTCAAAGAATGTCTCGACACAGGTTGGGTGTCTTCAGCAGGAAGTTATGTTACCCAATTTGAAAATATGGTAGCAGAATATGCTGGCGCAAAATATGGCATTGCCTGCGTCAATGGAACATCTGGGTTGCATTTGACTATGCATATGTTTGATGTAAAATTAGGCGACCATTTGATTGTTCCAAATATCACATTTATCGCTTCAGCCAATGCTGCGTCTTACACTTATGCCAACCCTATTTTCATTGATGTAGATCCGAATACATGGCAAATGGATTTAGATTTGCTGGAAGAATTTTTAGCTAACGAAACGGAAAGTAAAGAAGGGCTCACTTATCTAAAATCAACTGGCAAACCAATCAAAGCAATTATGCCTGTTCACGTTTTAGGAAATATGTGTGATATGTCACGACTTGTCGAGATTTGTAAAAAATATAATATCGTAGTTGTTGAGGATGCTAGTGAATCTTTGGGATCCTATTATGAAGGAAAACATTCAGGAGCTTTTGGTGAAATGGGGGTTTTTAGTTTTAATGGAAATAAAATTATCACGACTGGAGGAGGAGGAGTCATTGTTACAAATGATGAAGCATTAGCGAAACGAGCAAAACATCTAACCACTCAAGCCAAAGCAGACCCCAATACTTATTATCATGATGAAATTGGTTTTAACTATCGGATGGTCAATGTATTAGCAGCAATCGGTGTTGCTCAGATGGAGCAGTTTGAAGGATTTTTAAAAAATAAAAAAACGATTGATGCTTATTACCGTCAACATCTTGGAGGTGTAGGTGATATTCAATTTCAAAAAGTAGAGAAAGAAGTTGATCCGAACTGTTGGTTGTTCACTTTTAGTTCTTCGAAGCAAAAAGTAATCCTAGATACGTTGCAAGCAAAACAAATTATAGCTCGTCCATTTTGGATGCCGATGAATCAGCTGCCTATGTTTCAAAATAATGTTTATGTAAATAGTAAAGATCATTCTCGAACAGTTCATGCGAATAGTTTAAGTATTCCGAGTTCTGTAAATTTAACAGAATCCCAATTAGCGGAAGTAGTGAAAGTGATTAAATCTGTTTTTTAAAATTCCTATTCTTAGATAAATTTTATTAAAGAATTAAAATACAAATGTCATGTTGTTTTTTAACCAAGACGAGTTTATTAAAAAATATATCACGAAGCGGCAAGAGAGTTTTTTCCAAAAAGATATAGAAGCGAATCGTGAAGAGTTAGCAGAAAAAATAACTGGCAAATCAGTCCTTGTTATCGGTGGTGCAGGAACGATTGGTTCGTCATTTATCAAAGCTATTTTGCCATTTCGACCTACGAAATTGACGGTCGTTGATTATAGTGAAAATGGATTAACAGAATTGACTAGAGATTTACGAAGTGCCTACAATGAATTTATTCCAAAACATTATATCACTTACCCATTTGATTTTGGAAGTGATATTTTTGCCAGAATGTATCGTAATAATTCATTTGATATAGTGGCATGTTTTGCGGCCCACAAACATGTTCGTTCTGAAAAAGATCATTTGGCGATTGAAGCCATGATAAAAAATAATGTTTTTAATACCAAAGCTATTTTGGATTTGGCTATAGAAAATCCGCCAGAACATTTCTTTTCTGTTTCGACTGATAAAGCTGCCAACCCTGTCAATGTTATGGGAGCAAGTAAGAAATTGATGGAAAAAGTATTGATGGCCTACACGAATGATTTAAAAATCAGTACTGCGAGATTTGCCAATGTTGCTTTCTCTAATGGGAGTTTGCTTTTTGGTTTTATTCAAAGGATTTTAAAAAGACAACCATTATCTTCGCCTAATGATGTAAAAAGATATTTTGTTTCGCCAATAGAGTCAGGACAACTATGTATGTTGGCTTGTGTTTTAGGAGATTCGAAAAACATCTTTTTCCCAAAATTAGATGAAAGTCAGATGATGACCTTCTCTACAATCGCAGAACATTTTTTAAGAGAAATAGGGATGGAACCTGACTATTGTGAAAGCGATGAGGAAGCAAGAGTGAAAGCTGCAAATTGGGAATGTGGAATGAAAAAATATCCCGTTTATTT
>CAJQQY010000048.1 GCA_905480595.1 uncultured Saprospiraceae bacterium
GGAGAAATCCTCGGGGCAACAGTTTATGGAAAAGAAATAACCGAACTTAAGAATATTCAAAAGGCTCTAGCTCAAAGTGAAGCTAGATTGCAAGATGCTCAACGACTAGCCAAATTAGGTTATTGGGAATTGGATGTAAAAACTCAAATGCTTGCTTGGTCGAAAGGATCTTATAAAATTTATGGATTTCCCGTAGGAGAAAATTCTATCAGCCTTGAGAAATATTATAGTATGACTCACCCTGATGATCGAAACACTTTTAAAAATGCGCTAGAATTAGCCATTAGTGATGGAAAATCATTTGGATTGCATTGTAGAAAAATCAAACCTGATGGAACACTTTTATACACCTTCGGCCATTGTGAACCATACATAGAAAATGGAGTTGTCACTAAAGTATTTGGAGCAATCCAAGATATTTCTACAGAAGGAGAAATCAAAAATGAACTGGTCAAAAATGAAGCTAAAATAAGAGCGATTCTGAATAGTACAAATGAAAAAATATTTGCTATAGATCGTGATTATAAATTAATTGATTTTAATGAATCAGCAGCCAAAATTTTACCACTTTTATTTGAGAAAGAAAAGTTAGAAATTGGGGACGAAATGTTACCTCAATCCAATCCAAAAAGAAATAATTGGATTGATCATTATAACAAAGCTTTAGCAGGAGAAAGGGTGAATGTAGAAAAAATATATACCTACGATGGAGAAACTAAAACTGATATTGTCACCTTATCTCCTATCTTGAATATAACAGGGCAAGTCATTGGAGTTACTGTTTTTGGAAAAGAAATTACTGACCTTCGAAATACAAAGAAAGCCTATAAAGACACTCAAATCAAATTAAGGGACGCCCAAGAGTTAGGAAAGATCGGAAACTGGAGGTACGATGGTCGTACACAAAAAATCACTTGGTCAGATGCTATCCTTTCTCTGTTTGATTATAATTTAAACGAACCCTCTCCTACTCTAAAAGAAATTTTGGCCTTAGTTCCGCCCGAGGAATTTACTGAATTGACTGAAGCAGTTTATGCTTCTTTAAAAAAAGGTGTTCCATTTGAAAGAGAAGCTCGACTAAAAACAAAAACAGGTCGATACATTCATACTATCGGAAAAGGAGTAGCTACTCTTGATGAGCATAACAATCTAATTACATTTGAAGGAACGATTCAAGATATTACGGAATTAAAAGAAAAAGAGGAAAACATTCAAAGTACAAAACAAAAATATCGTGATCTTTTTGAAGATGTTTATGATGCAATTGTCATTGTCAATAAAGATGGTTTCATGGACGATTGTAATTCTGCAGCGGAAAAATTAATTGGGTACACTAAAGAGGAACTTAGCAAAATGCTGATTAAGGATATTGTCCATCCTGACGATCAAGAACACTCTGAAAAACATCTAAAAAAATTAATTTCCGAAGGATATTATAGTGATTATCAAGGACGAATAATTACTAAAAGTGGAGAAGTAAAATATATCCAAGTTAACTCCAACGCTATTTATGATAATGGGGAGATGGTTGGTTCGAGAGATATTGTTAGAGATATTTCTCAGCTTAAAAAAGATGAAAAAAATAGAAATCAACTTTTCGTACAATTAGCTGAAGTTAATAAAGAATTAAAGGATTTCGCATATATCGTTTCGCATGATTTGAAGGCACCACTTCGGGCTATCAAAAACATATCTAATTGGTTATCAGAAGATTACAGAGATAAAATTGATGACCATGGAAAACAACAATTACTATTATTGACTAATCGAGTCAATCGTATGCATCAATTTATTAATGGAATTTTTGAATATACCAAGGTGGGGAGAATTAAAGAAACCAAAGAAATTGTCTCAGTAGAGGAGATTATTCAAAATACTAATTTGATGCTAAACCTTAAGGAAAATGTAAAAATTAATATCCTTAAAAAACTACCCGAAGTATATGGTGAAAAAATAAAAATTGAACAAGTATTCCAAAACCTTATTTCTAATGCTATAAAATATAATGATAAAAAATTCTGTCATATTGAAATCGATTATGAAGATCTAGACTCTCATCATTTATTCAGGATTAAAGACAATGGAAAAGGAATTGATGAGAAGAATTTTGAAAAAATATTTCAAATTTTTCAAACACTTCAATCCAAAGATTATTTTGAAAGTACTGGTATTGGTTTAAGTATTGTCAAAAGAATTATCCAGCTTCACAGAGGTGATATAAAAGTAAAATCTAAACTAGGCGAATACTCCATTTTTGAATTTACACTTGCAAAATAACTGCTCTCTAATAAATAGAAAATGAAAAAAATTTTAATCATCGAAGACGATCTTATTGATCAAATGGCATTTGTTAGAATGTTGGAAAAACAAAAATTGGAGTATCAATATTCGATTGCCAAATCAATTCAAGAGGCCAAAACGGAATTGACGCAGAACTCTTTTGACTTGGTCATAAGCGATCATAATTTGGCTGATGGAACTACATTTGACTTGTTAGATGATTTAAAAAATACCCCTTTCATTTTGATTACTGGAAATGAAGATCAATTTACGATCAATACTTTAGAAAGTAAATTAGGTGCAATTGCTTGTTTTACCAAAGATTTGGATTTGAATTATTTGCAAAAGTTGCCGTTGGTCATCCAAGATTTTTTCAATCAAAAAATAAACGAACCTGATCAATTAAAAAATGAAATCAAGATAGGTACTATCTCAAATATTAGTCACGAAAATGTCTCCATCAACTTAAAAAACATCACCAAGATTTTTGATAAAAAGACAAAAGAGATTAAAGAATCCATCAATCTTTTTATTTTTCATAAACCACGAGAAATGGAAGCCTTATATAGTTACCTCAATAATAAAGATTGTGAAAATGTAAAAAAAATCACCCACCAAATGAAATCTGGATTTCGTCTTTTCGGAATGAAATCACAAATTGAATTAGCTGACTTTATCGAAAAAAATGCAGGCTCATCTAAAACAGCATGCACCTGTGAAATAGTATTTGACTCCTTCAAGCAGCTTTCAACAGATACTAAAATTGCTATCGAAATATTAAAAAAGGAATTACCTCTTTTGTAAATGAAAAACAAAAATTGAAACTAAAGACTTTCTTCTGAAACATTCTTCATTTTGATGGAGTTTTTGATTTCCATATTTTGATTGTAATTTTGGCAAAAATTTCAACTATATGATTGCTTTAGACTTGCTTCGATTTAAGCCTTCTTTAAAATCCAAAAGAGAAAATGGTAAGCAATTAATCTTTTGTCCTATTCGAAGAAAATTCCTCGTTTTACAACCTGAAGAACTCGTACGTCAACTATTGATTGTTTATTTGATAGAAGAAAAAGAATATCCAAAATCCAAAATCGCAGTAGAGAAATCATTGAAAATCAATGGTTTAGAACATCGTTTTGATATATTAATCTACGACAAAAACAACTTACCATTCCTCCTCGTCGAATGCAAAGCACCTGAAATAAATATCGAAAAAAGTTTCTCTTGGATGAACATCCTTTCAGATACAGAAGTAGCTAAGTCTGAAATTAATATCAACCGTAACCCTTTTGAACAAGCAGCTCAATACAATTTTCAACTACAAGTTCCTTACCTTTTGATCACAAATGGTATTTCAACATTTTTATCAAAAATGGATTATGAAAACCAGTCTTCTGAATTCTTATTGGAAATACCTACTCCTGAATAGACTTTATACTAAGTAAATCATATCAATGTAATTCTATTTCCAAAAACTTATCTTTTCTTTAACAAACAAATGGAAAATATCTATTTTGTGGGATAAATATTGAACCCATATTCTATTACAATCTACCTAACCTAAATATATCTTAATGAGAAAAGAAAAAATTCTCGTCATTGGAGCTAATGGTCAAATTGGAACAGTTTTGACACAAGCCCTTCGAGAAAAATATGGAAATGATAATGTACTAGCCACCGACATTAGAACTTCTGAAGACACCCAAGAACCATTTGAAATTTTAGATATTTTAGATGGTGATGGTCTTTCAGAAATGGTGAAGAAATACAACATCACCCAAATATATCACCTCGCTGCCATCCTTTCTGCAAATGGTGAAAAAAACCCTAGACGAACCTGGGATATCAACATGAATGGCTTGTTCAATGTATTAGAAGTCGCTAAAGAACAATCATTAGATAAGGTTTTCTTTCCTAGCTCAATTGCCGTTTTTGGAACTCACACTCCAAAAGAAAACACCTCCCAATTTACTTTTTTAGACCCTGCCACTGTTTACGGAATCAGTAAAACAGCTGGAGAAAACTGGTGTCAATATTATTTTGATAAATACGATTTGGATGTGCGCTCTCTTCGCTATCCTGGTGTGATTAGTTATCAATCAATGCCTGGTGGAGGAACTACAGATTATGCAGTAGATATTTTTCATAAAGCAGTTCAAGGATTGGAGTTCGATTGTTTTCTTTCAAAAGATACTAAGCTTCCAATGATTTATATGCCAGATACTATTCGAGCTACTTTAGAAATAATGGAAGCCCCACGTGAACAAATAAAAGTTCGTTCTAGTTATAATTTAGCTGCCATGACTTTTTCTCCGGCTCAAATTACTGAGGCAATTCAGCAGCACTTTCCTGATTTCAAAATACAGTACAATCCTGACTTTCGTCAAAAAATTGCTGATTCATGGCCAGCTTCTATTGATGATACTGAAGCAAGAAATGATTGGAATTGGAAGGAGGAATATGATATTCACGACATGACGAAAGATATGATTTTACAACTTTCAAAAAAATATAACTTAGTCCCGTAGCTGAAATAAAATATTGAACCATTGGATATAGAGAAAGCATTACTGCAAGAACATTCTAAAAATCAAGCATTAAAAATTGCAAGTTATATTGGTGCTTCGCAAGAACGTTTTGATGAACTCATGAAATACTTTTTTCATGATGATTGGAGATTAAATCAGCGAGCAGCTTATGCAATGAATTTTACGGTGGAAAGGAATCCATTTCTTTTTAAAAAACATTTAAAGAAAGCTGTACTCAATTTACGAACACCCAAACATGATGCTGTAAAAAGGAATACACTTCGCATTTTTGAAAATTTTGAAATTCCTGAAGAATTACTGGGAACAGTAGTAGATATCAGTTTTGATTTTTTAGCATCGCCAAAAGAACCTATTGCAGTAAAGTATTTCTCAATGGGTATTTTATTTAAAGAGGCCAAAAAAGAACCTGATTTATTTCATGAAATAAAAGTTCTTATTGATGACCAAATGCCAATGGGTTCACCTGGGTTTAGAAACAAAGGACAAAAGATTTTGAATTACATTGCAAAGAATACTGATATTGAATAGAGGGTTCGTTTTACGTTTAACGAATACTCACATACGCTCTCTAAAAAACTGACTATCAATTATTTATTATAAAAAATCAATTTTAAAACCAATCAATCCAATCGGATTTAAAAATACATAACAATATGTTTACAAAAACAAGAACAGACCTTCAAGGCGAAATTAAAGATATCAAAGATGCAGGTTTGTATAAAGAAGAAAGAACTATCACCACTCCTCAGTCAGCTTTAATTAATACAATTGAAGGAGGTGAAGTTTTAAATTTTTGCGCTAATAATTATTTAGGATTATCATCTCATCCTGATGTAATTGAAGCAGCAAAGGCAACCATTGATACTCATGGATTTGGAATGAGTTCAGTTCGTTTTATTTGTGGAACACAAGACATTCATAAAGAATTAGAAAGAAAAATTGCTGACTTTTTAGGAATGGAAGATGCTATTCTTTACGCTGCTGCTTTTGATGCCAATGGTGGATTATTCGAACCAATTTTGACTGCAGAAGATGCCATCATTTCTGACTCATTGAATCACGCATCGATCATTGATGGTATTCGATTATGCAAAGCCCAACGCCACCGTTACAAAACCAATGATATGGCCGACCTTGAAACTAAATTGCAAGAAGCACAAGGAGCTCGACGTATTCTGATTGCAACGGATGGAGTTTTTTCTATGGATGGAACGATTGCACAAATTGATAAAATTTGTGATTTAGCAGATAAATATGATGCGATGGTAATGGTTGATGAATGCCACTCTACCGGTTTTGTTGGGAAAACGGGAAGAGGAACTCACGAGTATTGTGATGCAATGGGAAGAGTCGATATCATAACTGGAACTTTTGGAAAAGCTATGGGTGGAGCAAGCGGTGGATTTACAGCTGCTCGAAAAGAAATCGTTGACATCCTGCGGCAACGAAGTCGACCTTATCTTTTTTCTAATACTTTAGCTCCTTCAATAGTTGGAGCTTCGATCAAAGTAATTGATTTGTTAAGTAGTTCAACAGCCTTGCGGGATAAGTTGGAAAAAAATGCACTTTACTTTCGAGAAGAAATGACAAAAGCAGGCTTTGATATTATTCCTGGAGTGCATCCAATTGTTCCGATCATGTTGTATGATGCAAAACTTTCTCAAGACTTTGCTAATAAGTTATTGGACGAAGGCATTTATGTAATTGGATTCTACTACCCAGTAGTGCCAAAAGAAAAAGCAAGAATTCGGGTTCAAATTTCAGCAGGTCATGAAATGGAACATTTAGAAAAAGCTGTTGCTGCGTTTACCAAAGTTGGAAAAGAACTAGGAGTAATTTAGCTTTTTTGTTCTTAAACAAAAAAGCCCTGCTCACCAATAGATGAGCAGGGCTTTTTGTAAATTGTTATTATGCATGTACTGCTTCCATTTTTTTTACTTCAGGCATATTGGCAGAAGTTGCAGGAACTGTGAAATAGAAAGTACATCCATTCCCCTCTTCTGACTCTACCCAAATATCTCCTCCCCATGTTGTTACAATACGTTTACATGTTGCTAATCCGATTCCAGTACCCTCGTATTCATTCCGAGTATGTAATCGTCGGAACATCTCAAAAACCTTTTCTAGATTTTCTTCAGAAATTCCGATACCATTATCTTTTACTGAAAAGATATATTTGCTATCCTTCTTAATGCAATCCACTTCCACAATAGGATCCTTTTCACCCTTGAATTTCACTCCATTACTTACAAGATTTTGAAGTAATTGAATCAATTGTGTTTGGTGTGCTTTGATGGAAGGAAGATTATCATTTTTAACAATCAAATTAGCATTAAACGATTCCAACTGATGTCTCAAGTTTGCTTCCACCATAATCATGACATCTTGTGTAGAAATAAAATTAGTTGGTGCTGGTTGGGTTCCCGCTCTAGAGAAATCAAGTAAATCATCAAGCAAAATTTCCATTCTTCCAACTGCATCTGTGATATAATGCATAAACTCTTTTCCAGACTCATCAAACGAAGCCATATATCTTCTTTGCAATAAATTAGTATATGAATTAATCATTCGAAGCGGTTCCTTCAAGTCATGAGAAGCAACGTAAGCAAACTGTTTTAAATCCTCATTGGAATGTTCTAATTGCTTATTCTTAATTTCGATCTCATCGTTCATTCCATTGAGCAATTCATTTTTATCTTCCAAAATCCGATTTACATTATTCTGATACCTCAACTTAGCTTTATACCACCAAATAAACATTAGAAAAGCAATCGTAATTAATCCAAAAACATATTTTTGAAGAGATTGATTCATTACTTTTTGCTCCAATAACTCATTCTCTTTTTTCTGCATTTCAATATCATGTTCCTTCTTTTCTAATTCATACCTTCGTTGAGATTGCCCCATCTCTTCCAAGGTTTTTTCATTCAAAAGAGAATCCTTTAGAGCCACATATTTTTTAGTGTAAGCTAATGCCAAGGAAGAATTATCTAATTCTTCATATACAGTTGATAAAGTTTTATAAATATCAGATTGTCGACTTTTTGATTCTACCATTTTGGCTAACTCTAATGCTTCATCCAAAACAACAACCGCATCTTTAGGTTTATTCCAAGCTAGATAAAGATTTGACAAATCAATTTTACTTCCAATTGCCCCATTTCTATCTTCAAGCTCAGTTTTTGCAGTAATTGCCTCTATCAAATATTTTTCGGCTTTTGCAAAATTATTTAGTTTCCGATAATTAACGGCAATATTTCCTTTTGCATATGCTATTCCTGTCTTATAATTTAATTCAATTGCAAGCTGAAGTGAATTCTTATTATACTCTAAACTTTTTTCAGATTCACCTAATTTTTCATTTACTGATCCTAAAGCTGCTAAACAAGAATAAATTAATCTTTGATCCTGAAGTTCGTCACAAATAACTTTTGCTTTTTCGTAATGTCCTCTTGCCCTCTCAAATTGGTTTTGATAAAAGAAGATAGATCCTAAATTATATTGACCGTTTGCTATCCCTTCAAGATTATTATTTTTTTCACAAATTAGAAGTGACTGCATTTGATTATCAAATGCTTTTTTATAGTCTCCAAGTACTTGATAAATTGCAGAAATCTGAGTATACACTCGAGCCGTTTGCGCTTGATCAATTTCTTCTGAAAACTTTTTTGACAAATCAATATTCTGATGTAAATAATCTAAAGCTTCTTGATAATTATTTCTTCGTTGGTGAGTGTACCCAATACCGTATAAACAATCTGACTGGTCTTTTTTGTTATTGACAGCAATAGCTACTTTTAGAGCTTTCATATAATGAAATGTAGCTCTTTCATATTTTTCTACCTTCCCAGAACAATAATTCCGCCCTAACAAATAATTAATTTTATAAATATCAGCTAAACTCTCTTCAAGCTCTGCTTTCTCCAATTCCATTAAAAGGCTATCTGCAGTTGTAGCTGAAAATACCGAGGAGGTAGGAAGAAAAAGAACCAGGAAAAAGCTGATTAATCTCATTAAAAAATATTTTTTGGGTTGTGGTTTAATTATTCGGAGGGAAAATGATATAAAGGCAGTTGCAAAGATTATTCCATAGAATAAAAATCATTTATGTTATTTTTAACATGACTAACTTTTAACCTATTTTCAGACTAAACGAAAACTGTGATTTTCAATGAAACTTCTTATCTGGAAACGATTTATCTGATATAACTTTAATGAAGCAACTTGGGAAAAAGAATAAAATTTCTAATTAGAATACTTATATAAAGAAGAAGTTTTTGATTTTCTTAAAAATTAATTTCCCCCCTCAATTTATGTAAAAAAGATCCATTGAAGAGATTTAATTCCAAAATAGAACATAATCAGATTGAACAATTAATTTCATCTATTTAATCCTCTTGATGGGTAAATTAGGAGAGTGAAAATCCAGATATATATTTCCTTAGAATTGTTGTATAAGGACATAATCATGTGCTGAAAGTTTATTAAAGTAGATTAGCTCTTCTAAATTAAACCTCAGTTAAGGCTCGAAATTTAGCTAGTTTTTTCTTTTTAATGTGATTTGGCAAAATTCTTGAATCATAAATTATCAAATCCTCTCCGTTGATAATAAACCATAGTAAAACACCAAAACATGATTAGAGGATTTCTGCCTATCTTAATTTGTTTTATCCTTATCACTTTTTCTCTTAATTCATTTGCGACTAAATTCGTAGCAAAAGGAAATGGTAATTGGAGTGACTCTGGTGTTTGGGATAAAGGCACAGTACCTACCTTAACCGATACTGTATACATCGATGGATATAATATAACTATTGATGTCAATCTAAAAATAAAATCAATTTATATTTCGAATCTTTCTGATATCAATTCAACCTCATTAAATATCATTGATACATTAATTGTTATGGATGACTTCGTGGTTAGTTCAGAAAATAAAACAAAAAATATTGATGTAACGGTCAATGAAAATGGGTTACTAAGAGTCTATGGGAATATGAATTTCACACGAACAGAAAATAATAATACTGCCAATCGGCTTCAATTTTACATGGATGATAATGCCAAAGCATATATTCTCGGAGATTTATCTTACAATTATAAAAATGCTTCTGCTTTAGAATCATCTATCGAAATTTATATTGCAGGAAATTCAATCTTAGATGTTACTGGTCAAACCTCTTTAAATAATATAAATGGAAAAGGTTTAAACTTCCTTTTAGAAGGTAATTCTCAAGTTATCCTAAGAGATAGTTTAAGTTTATTATTACATGGTGGCGAAGAAACTGCTATTACAGCTGACCAAAATTCACATTTTCAATTACTTTCAAGTGCATATCTACTCAATGCTGGAGGTACTAATCATACAAAACTTAAGTCGGGTGATACTGGTGGTAAAATGACTATTACTGGAAATGTATATATGGAATCTACTGTAGATAAAATGGCAATTAAGTTAGAAGCTAATGGTACTGATGCTGAATTAAATATTATCGGAGATATTATAATGACTTCTACATCTGATGAAAGTAATTTGATACATCTTAGC
Source organism: uncultured Saprospiraceae bacterium (assembly GCA_905480595.1). Taxonomy (GTDB): domain Bacteria; phylum Bacteroidota; class Bacteroidia; order Chitinophagales; family Saprospiraceae; genus CAJQQY01. Next base: position 10,378 of record CAJQQY010000048.1, read on the forward strand.
AACAAGGGTAAGTTAAACTTTGGAGGAGATATTTTACGTCCTACTAATTTTGGTGCATTGAAAATGGAGACGGAAGGAATGCTAGTGTTTAACGGGACAGAACCTCAGGCTATGCCCATAGGGAAAATTAGCGGATCGGGAAATGATTCATTGTTTTTTGGAATTGTGTCAATTGAGAATACTTCAAGTTCTACATTCGAATTAACTTCGGATTTAATAATTAAGGATTCTTTAATTTTATCTTCTGGAAAAATAAAAACTTCAAATAGTTCAATTTTGATTATTGAAGATGGTGCATTCATTAAAGGTGGAGATGCCGATTCATATATAGAAGGGCCAATAATAAAAAAAGGTGCAACTATTAATGTCCCTTTTACATTCCCAGTAGGGGATGAAAAAAATTATGCACCAATGACTATCACTCCGGAAAGTACTTTGAACTCAGCGGAATATAAAGTTCAATATTATTCTGACCCTCCACCATTTGGTGTTATTTACCTAAATAATATAAGTGGATCTGAGTATTGGGAAATGACTAAATCTGCTGGGACTCCAGATGCTGATATTACTTTATCATGGTACGATGCAGATGCTCAAGGGATACAAGACCTTAATGACCTTGTAATGGCTGGACTTCTCGGTGGTGATTGGGTCTCTTATGGAAATGGAGGAACTACAGGTACAACAGGTTCTAATGGCTCTGGAACAATCATCAATAATCTGGCAAGTGATCCTCCACCATTTGGAGTCATCTACTTTACTTTGGGGTCAACTACTGGTTTAAATGCTTTACCCGTTGAATTGAATTCTTTCCAAGCTATCCAACAAGATTCACATGCTTTCTTACATTGGGAAACTGCATCTGAAAGAAACACAAGTCACTTCTCCATCGAAAGATCAACTAATGGGGTTGACTTTAAAGAAATTGGAAGTGTCCAAGGAAGAGGGGATGCTACCTTCGCTCGACAATATTCCTTTAAAGATATCACTCCTGAAAATGGAGTTAATTATTACCGATTAAAAATTATTGACCATGATTATACTTTCGAATATTCAAATATCGAGGTAATAATATTTGAGGCTGCACCTGTTATTAAACTTTTCCCTAATCCAGTTGAAAAAACAATTCAACTGGAAGGACTGAATTCAAATTTGGATGACGTTCTGTTAGAAATATTTGATCGAAATGGAAAATTAATTTTCTCTAATAAAATTTCCATCAATGATGGACGATTACAGATTTCTACCGAAACTGTAAATATCCAAACCCCAGGAACATATTTCCTTAGAGTTATTGGACAGGGACAAAGTCATGTTCTGAAATTTATAAAGATTAACTAATCACAAAAGTAGAATAGTATATTATTTCAATAAATAAAAAGCCCAATCAAATGACTATTTGATTGGGCTTTTTTATTAATGAAGTTGTTTAATTTCAGTTAGTAATACTTAAAAAAATTTCATTAATTAGAATTGATAGAAGTCATGGAATTTACAGGAACACAAGCCCAATCACTTCCATCCATTGTAGTATTACAAATATTCAATTTCATTTGAGTCATCATACTCAAGCAGTTATTCAAAACTTTTATACGATTAGTAACATCAGGAGTAATATTTTTGCAAGCTGTCAACCAGTTCAATTCCATTTCCAAAATATTGGTACATTCATCCATTTTTACAATTGGGGAAATACAATTTTGATTGGAAGACAAATTTGAATAAGTTATACTACATGCACAATAATCAAAAGTTCGATTATTAATCATTCTACACCAATTCCTGACTTCAGAACTATTACAAACAGATGCAGCAACATCTTTTGTCATCCAAGCACAAGCAACGGGAACCGTATTTCCTGACCAATTTTCCATTTTGGTTGATGCAGGACTACAGTTAAAACCATTCCAACAACACCACTCATGCATAATTGCACAAGCCACATGAACAGGTGTGTACCAACTGTTATTTAGCATATTTGTATCCACTCCAATACAACATGTAATTGTATTGTTATGAAAATTATCAGTTTCATGCTGATTATTACATGGAATAATATTTACCACAGGAACAGAACTTGGTTTCACGATATTAATTAAATCATATGTACGATTTAACCCCTTACAAATGACATCACCAATTTGTTGATTTGACATACCATTGCTCAAATAAAATCGGTTAAAGGCAACTCCATCAGAAGTCCGCCATTGAAAATTATTCACTTTGTTCAGAAACTCTTCGCTACTAATAACTTCTTTAAAAATCTCTACACCTGCATCAACTTTTGCAGCCTGAGCTGTAGAAAAAGAATTCATACGAGATGACGTAATGTTAAATTTTAAATTCATACACAAATAGTTTAGTTAATTTAGAACTTAAGAAAAAATATCTTTTCTGTTCTTGACAATAAATCAAGAACAGAAGAGACTGAATTAGTAGAAATGTATTATGATTATGAAAAGTGAAGTAAAGTTCGTATCTGAAAAAATTAAATTTATTTTATTTAATAATTTTTGCAGTTCTAAGACCTTGCTCGATGCGTCTAAGTTGTTGAGGTAATTCTCTCAATTGTGAGATAGAAGAATGATGGTATTTTTTAAAAGTGCCATCTGTTCGATTTGCTTTTTCTGTAGCTGCAGTAAATTTTGAGAGTAATCCCATTAATTTATTAAAATCAGTACTATCCATATCAACTATTTTTTTTAAAAGTATTTTGAATACTTGGTTAAATAAGAATGGACTCTGTGATAGAAAAAAGTCCACAGAAGATATAAAACTAAATTTGTGGATTGTTTTTCAAATCCAATTTTTGTGACATTATACTTATTCTAATAGTTAATTGTTGGGTTTTGCTTTGATAGGAGTTGCATCCAGGTTTATCTATTTAGAACAAAAACATTGCCATTTTTTATAATATATAAACATCTGCTAATTAGACTACTCGAAAGGTGAATCCTTAAATTGAAAATGCACACACTCCAAAATGACTCCTCTCCCCTGCTCTCCTTGTCAATATGGCAAGGAAAATCACGCTTAATTTTTTTGCAAAAAAAAGCAGCACAAAAACTGTGCTGCCCAAGACAATATTTAAAAGGACGATTAAAAACTTTTTTCATTTCATAGCAAGTCAAAATTAAATTCCACCTGCCTTTCAAATTTACAAATTAACGTCCTCATTTTCCTGCCTTCAAATTGGTATTTTTCATATAAGTAAACTCTTTAATTTTTATTTTCTTTCCATCTTTGGAACATCCTTCATCACCATTTGAATCGTATGCCGGATGCGTTCTTCCAACATAACGATTTTATGTTTTTTCATCTGCTCGATAACTGATTTATGATAATGCCTAATCGTAATTAATTCTAAATCCTTTTCGACAACAACATTAAAAGTTTCTTTTAATTCATTAATTAATTTAGTCAAACGCTCCAAGTCTTTTATCGTTACACAAACCGAAAAACTAATCGCCATATTTTGCATCATATTCACCTTCGTTCGATATTTAGTGAATAACTTAAAAATAAAACTTAAATGATGTTCCGCTACAAATGAAAAATCCTTTGTAGAGATTTGGAGCATTACCTGTTCCCTTTCAACCACAACTACTGGTGGGTAAAATGCATCCACATCAGCTCCAATAAAAGTTCCCTCCCCTCCTGGATCCACGAACGATTTTACATACATTGGAATACTTTTATTTTGCAACGGTTTGATTGTTTTTGGATGAATTACTTTTGCCCCATAATAAGTCATCTCAATGGCTTCTTTGTAGGAAAGTCGATCAATCTTTTCTACTTTCTTAAATAAGCGAGGATCGCCCGTCAAAATACCAGGAACATCTTTCCAAATACTCATGCTCTCAGCATCCAAACAATAGGAGAAAATTGCAGCAGTAAAATCTGACCCTTCTCTTCCTAAAGTAATAGTTGCTTTCTCTTCAGAACTTCCAATAAACCCTTGAGTAATGACAAATCCACTTTTCTTTAACAATGCATTTACATTTCTTGAAATATTGCGTTGCGTTGATTCCCAATTCACATTCCCTTCTCGATAAGTATTATCAGTTTTGATAATTTTCCGAGCGTCCAACCAATGGTTCGTCAATTTTTCTTTAGATAAAAAAGCTGAAACTATCTTGGTAGAAAGTAACTCACCCAACGACACAATCTGATCGTAAATAAAATCGTATCCTCTGTCACTTTCTTTTTGTAACAATCTATTTACGGGAGCAATTATTTTTGAAATTTCTTTTTCTAATTGCGCATTTTCAACAATCAATTCTTTTGAAATAGCAATGTGCTGATTTTGAATCTCTTTCAAAATATCCTTTGAATCTTCTTTTTTATCAAAAAAAGCATGCACTACTTTTTCCAAGGCATTAGTTGACTTCCCCATTGCGGAGACAACAATCAATAATTGCTCTTTTTTATATCCTTTTAAAATATTGGCAACATTTCGAATCGCTTCAGCATCTTTTACAGAAGCTCCACCAAACTTAAAGACTTTGATATTCTTTCTCATTTTAAATTGTTTGAAATTTAGGCGGCAAAGATAGCAGATTTGATTTCCTATAAAAGCAAAGTTTTAAAGTTTTTTACGGTCTTCAAAAACACATTTCTGCGTATTTCTTTTGTCAAAAAAAGAAACATATATTTACTTTCCGTATTTTCACAAAACCGAATTTGAAATAAAACCTATGAACATGACAAACTTAAAGCTTCTGAAAATTATTACGTTTCTCTTCCTTATTTTTCCATTTACACTTTTTGCCCAACAACTCGATCACAAGTTGGGTGATATCTTAGTTCAATTAAAAACTAAAAAAGACATCCATTCCCTTGTCGATGAATTTCAATTATTCCAAGGAGAAACTTCTCAAATTGAAATCAAAAAATCAGTTGTTCCAGACATGAACATTTGGTTACTTCATATTGATTATGTCAATGTAGATGAAATAGTTTTTTTAGAAAACATAAAAAGGCATTCTTCTGTCTTGAATGCTCAGTTCAATCATTTCACCAACCTACGTTCTACGATCCCAAACGACCCAGATTTCATTAATCAATGGCAATACCTCAATGATGGAACCAACGGTGCCATTGCAGATGCGGATATAGATGCAGATCTTGCTTGGGACATTGCAACAGGAGGTGTAACTACCAATGGGGATACAATTGTGATTTGTGTCATTGATGCAGGAATTGATCACGACCATGAAGATTTAATAGAAAATATTTGGATGAATCATGCAGAGATTCCGGGCAATGGATTAGACGATGATAACAATGGCTTTACAGATGATTATCGAGGATGGAATTCATTCTCAATGACTGACAATGTTTTTAATAATGACGATCATGGAACTTCCGTAGCAGGAATTATTGGAGCCAAAGGAAATAATAATATAGGAATTGCAGGGGTGAATTGGAATATCAAAACTATGGTTGTCATCGGTGGTAGCGGCATGGAAGACGAGGTATTGACTTCCTATTCCTATCCACTTAGTCACCGAAAAAAATATAATGAAACGAATGGAACAGAAGGAGCCTTTGTTGTAGCTACAAATGCTTCTTGGGGAGTCGATCAAGGCATGGCAAGTGATTATCCATTGTGGTGTGCATTTTACGATTCATTAGGTCATCATGGAATTTTAAATTGTGGCGCAACGGCGAATGATAATTTCAATGTGGAAATTGAAGGTGATATGCCAACTACTTGTACTAGTGATTTTTTAATAAGTGTCACCAATACAAATAGTTCAGATCTTAAATTTTCAGATGCTGGGTACGGAGCAACTTCTATCGACTTAGGAGCGCCCGGAGCATTGACTTGGGCAATTGAACCTGATAATAATTATGGATTATTTGGAGGGACTTCGGCTTCGACACCACATGTCACAGGAGCAATTGGTTTGCTTTATTCAGCGCCTTGTAGTAACCTTCCAGCATTGGCTTTAAATGATCCTCCAGCAGCAGCCTTACTAGTGAGAAGTTACATTCTAGATGGCGTAGACCCTAATGTTTCCCTCGATGGTATTACATCTACAGGTGGAAGGCTGAATGTGAATAATAGTATCCAAATGTTGATGGATAGTTGTGGTGCTTGCCCTCCTCCATCTTCGCTTTCCACTTCCAACACGATTGACATTTCGACAACATTGACTTGGATAGAAAATGACTCTACATTATCTTCAAATATTCGTTATCGAGCATTACCAAATGGAAATTGGGTAAACTTAACCAATATTGAGAGTCCTTTTTTACTTAGTAATTTAACAGGCTGTTCAGACTATGAAATCCAGGTAGAATCAGTTTGCTCGATGGAACAAAGTGGATTTATTTATAGTCATTTTTTCTCCACAGAAGGGTGTTGTGTCGCACCTGATGATTTGGTTTTAATTTCTGCAAACAACAATTCAGCTCAAATAGATTGGTCAGATATTTTTGCAGCGAGTAATGGTTATCATTTGTTTTTAACTTCCTCCGATCCAAATATTCCTCCTGTAAATATAAGTACCAACCTTAGTGAGTTTTCATTTTTTGGATTAGAAAATTGCACAGAGTATTTGGTAAATGTCAGGACTGATTGTGATACAAGCATTAGTGGTTTTAGCGAATACCTTACTTTCCAAACAAGTGGTTGTGGTGCATGTCGAGATTTGCAATATTGTGAAATTGAAAGTGGTGGTGCAAATTTAGAATGGATCGCTAATGTTACTTTTAATACCTTGAATAATTCGACTGCTTCGGATGATGGTTATGGTGATTTTACCAGCTTAGCAGATACTGAAATTAATGCCGGAGAAACTTATGAAATCTCAGTTTCTCCTGGATACTCTGGAAGTAATTTTTTAGAATATTTTAGAGTTTGGATTGACTATAATCAAGATGGAGATTTTGACGATGATGATGAAACGATTTTAGCACCTGCGGACGATGTGAATGTAACTGTAACTGATAACGTGACTATTCCAAGTAATGCAATTTCAGGTTCGACTCGAATGCGAGTTTTAATGCGATGGGGAGGATCGAATATTTCAAATCCTCCACCATGTGAAGATATTGATTTTGGAGAAATAGAAGATTACTGTGTCAACATAATAGGTGGCAGCGGAATAGCTTGTTCGCCTACGAATATGATTGATACGACTTCGGTTAATTTAAATAGTTTGAGTATTGCTTGGGACGCACCTTCTTCTAGTTATGAATCATTTTTAATTGAATATAGAAAGGAAGGTACGATGAATTGGAATTCCAATGCGAGTGGAGGGTTGGAAGAATTAATTCCAAATTTGGAAAAATGCAGCTCTTATGAGTTTAGAATTCAAACGATTTGTGAGGCAAACACTTTGAGTGATTTTTCTGAAATTTTTATTTTTAATACAAAGTGTGATGTAAGTATTGAAGAACTTTCAAATAAGATTTCGAACGTAACGATTTTTCCGAATCCATTTTCTGATCATATTTTTGTTAATTTTAGCTTGAGTGAAAAATCAAGAATTAATTTTAAATTAATTTCTATTGATGGGCAAGTGATTTCTAAAAATGTCTTAGAAAAAAATACAGGAAACCATTCTTTAGAAATTTCTGATTTGAAAATTTTACCTCAAGGAATTTATTTTTTAAAAATAAAAACTGATAATAATTTTATAATTAAAAAAATAGTTAAGTAATTGGTCTTTGCTGAAATAAAATTTTACAAACTTTTTTCTAAAAAACGACATCATGAAATTCCAACCACGTTTTATAACGCTATCACTAATGCTTTTACTTTTTAGTTGCTGCTTGCTAGTTTTAAGTTGTGCGACGAAGAAGACACCTGACACTCCTTCTCCACCAAAAACAACTACTACCGTTGTTAACCCAGGCAACAACCTCCCTGTTGCAGATTGTATTGATCGGACTAAAATAAATCCGAACCAAGCTTGTACTCGTGAGTATCGACCTGTTTGTGGCTGTAATGGAAAAACTTACTCTAATGCTTGTGAAGCAAAGAAACAAGGTGTGACTAAATATACGAATGGGAAATGTAACGATGGATGTATCGATCAAACGAAAATCAATACAGAATTTGCTTGCATGCAAGTTTACGCACCAGTTTGTGCTTGCAATGGAAAAACTTATGCTAATGAATGCATGGCTGAAATGGCAGGTGTTTTAAAATTTGTTCCTGGAAAATGTGAAGATTGTATCGATCAATCGAAGATCAATCCTGATCAACCTTGTCCAGAAAATTGGGATCCAATTTGTGGTTGCAATGGCAAAACTTATGGCAATGAATGTGAAGCAAAAAAAGCAGGAGTTAAAACTTGGAGAAAAGGAGAATGTGATACTTGTATTGATTTGAATAAGGTTAACCCAGACCGTGGATGTCCTGAAAATTGGGATCCAATTTGTGGTTGCGATGGGAAAACTTATGGCAATGAATGTGAGGCTGAAAAGGCAGGTGTGAAGACTTGGAAAAAAGGGAAATGTAATTAATCAAAGGTTTGACATTTCACTATTTCTCATTAATTAATTTGACTTCAAATAAAAAACCTTCCAGCGAAATTCGTTGGAAGGTTTTTTTATTTGAAATTATAATTTGCTTATTTTATCAGAGTAGTTTGTCCTTTGAAAACTTGCGTCTCACCATCTTCAAATTCAGCTTCGACATACCAAACAAAAACTCCTGGATTCATTTCTTTTCCATCAAAAGTTCCATCCCAACCTCCATCAGTTGTTCCACTTGCACTATTGACAGGGAACTCATTAGTTTCAAAAACTAATTCTCCCCAACGATCATAAACTCGGAATATCTTAATTGTAGTTCCTTCTCTTCCATGAACTAATAATAAGTCATTCATATTTCCATCACCATTTGGTGAAAACCCAGTAGGCACTAATACTTCTCTGAATTTTTTCACAAAAATTGTAATTACATCAGAGGCTGTACATCCATTTTCATCAATAACCGTTAATTGGAACGATGTCTGAGTACTTAAGCTATCAATTTTAGGTTCTCGACAATCTAAACAGCTAATATATGCATTATTCTCAGGTGTCCATCTGTATTCTAAATCACCTACTGTATTAAATATTTCAGGAATCAACCATACTCCTTGACCATAAATAATAGTTGTATCAGGTCCTAAATCAACTACCACTTCAGCAGGTTCAGCAATCCATACAGGAGGAACTAAAGTTGTACATCCATTTCCATCCATTACAGTTACATTTGTATATTCTCCAGCTGTCAAACCGATTTGAGTAGGCGAACCATTAAAGTTGACTCCATCTACACTATAAGTATATGGTGGAGTACCTCCATTTGGGAAAAGGTGAATTTGTCCATCAAAACCTCCGTAACAAACTACATCATCAGAATCAGCAGTTGCTAAAAGTGGAGCATCTGGTTGATCTATTATGACTGATTCAGTAATAGAACAACCATTTGGATCGATAATATTGATCGTATATTCACCGGCCTCTAGGTCAAATAAATCTTCATCTGAAGAAGTAAATCCATTCGGGCCAATCCAACTTACATTATAAGTTCCTACAGCACCTCCACTAATCGTTAGATCTATTTCCCCCTCTGTTCCGTTGAAACATGCTATTTCATTATTTGTAAATGAAATTTCTAAAAGAGCTGGTTCATTAATGGAATAGGTGGCAAAAGCTTGGCACAAATTCTCATCAGTTACAGTCAAAGTATAAGTTCCAACTGCCAAGTTCGTAATGTCTTGTGAAGCATCACTATTACTCCATGAATAAGTGTAGTTTCCTGTTCCTCCAGTTACATTTACATCTATTTCTCCAGAATTATTTCCATTACAACCTACGTTAATAATATTATTTTCAGTAATAATTAATTCATCAGGTTGAGTTATTTCTACTGATTCAACAATAGTACAACCATTATAATCAGTTACAGTAACTGAATAATTATTAGCAGTTAATCCATTGGCGAATTGTGTCGTTTGCGCATTTCCATCATTCCATAAATAAGTATAATTACTTGCGCCTCCACTTGCAATTGCAGATGCACTTCCGCTATTTCCTTCAAAACAATCTACATCAATACCATCAACAGAAAGCGTTAATTCCGTTGGAGAACCAATTGTAATTTGATCTACAACCGTGCACCCATTTCCATCAGTTACTGTTACAAAATAAGGAGTTGCTTGAGCGACTAAACCATCAGCAGTTGCTGTAGACTGGTTACTTCCATCACTCCATAGATAGGTGTAATCTAATGTCCCACCATCTGGAACAACGGTACTATTTCCATTTGCATCTCCAAAACAAGAAGCATCATTTCCTGAAATAGAAGTGGTTAATATAGTTGGTTCCGTTACTTCAATTTCAATCGTTTCAGTACACATATTTGCATCAGTTACTGTAACTATATAAGTTCCAGCCTCTAAATCAATTGCAGTCGCCGTAATTTGATTATTTGCATTGGCATCCCATAAATAGGTAAAACCACCTGCTCCATTCGAAGGATTAACAGTAGCTGTCCCCGTATTATTTCCATTACAATCAACTGCTGAAAAATCAGAATCTAAAACTATCGCATCTGGTGAAGTCAATAAAATACTATCCGTTGCAGTACATCCATTCACATCTTCTACAGTTACATAAACCCAACCAACAGCTAAATCTGTTACTGTCGAGTTAGTTGAATTTGTTCCATTACTCCATTGATACATAAATCCTCCTGCACCTCCTGAAGTGACAGTTACGGTTGCATCACCATCATTTCCATTTCCACAATTTACATCAGTAGATGCCATGGATAAAAAGATTTCTTCTGGAGCAAAAACTTCTACTTCTAACACTTCAAAACAATTATTCAAATCTGTAATTGTTACGAAATGTATCCCAGAAGGTAATCCAGAATGCATACTTCCATTTCCACCTGCAACACTCCAATCAAAAGTATATCCTTCTGCCAAATTCGGATCCGGTGTTCCGCCCGATGCAGTTACGGTTACTTGTCCATCTGCTGAATCAAAACATAATGCAGGTGTACTATTAAAACCTGCTACTATTTCATTAGGTGAATCAACATCAACAGTCGTTGAAGCTGTACATCCTAATTGATCGGTTACAACAACTGTGTAAGTTCCAACTGTCAAACCAACTGCTGTTTGGGTAGTTTGATTTCCTAAAACTTGCCATGCATAAGTATATCCTCCTGCGCCACCTGATGGTTCAACTGTTGCTGTTCCATCTTGTACTCCATTACAGGAAGCAAGAGTTGATGAAGTTAATGAAATATCTAGTTCATCATGTTCTTCCATTGTTACAGAAGCGGAAGCAGTACACCCATTTGCATCAGTAACCAATACTGTATAAGTCTGAGCACTTAAATTATTTGCAACTGCATCATCTTGCATATCACTCCATAGATAAGTGTAATCTCCATTTGGTAAAGGTGTTCCTCCGACTGGAGTTGCAATGGCATTTCCATCTGTACCAGCAAAACAATTTATTGAATCCGCAGCAATTGAAACAGTCAACACATCTGGTTGTGTAATTTCTAAAGTATCAAAAGTTACACAACCATTCACATCAGTTATCGTCACATAATTTTCTCCTAAAACTAATCCTGAAGCAATCGAATCTGTTGATCCATTACTCCATAAATAATTATAAGGATATGTTCCTCCAGCTATAGTCACCGTTCCTTCTCCATCTGACAAACCAGTACAACTAATATTATCAATCACCGCCTCAACTGTTGCCAATGAATCTGGCTCTTCAATTGTAAAATCAATTCCCACCGAACAGTTTACATTATCAATCACCAAAACAGTATAATTTCCGGCAGGTAAATCTGTTAAAATTCCATCTGCATCTATCGTCCCATTCAATGAATAAGTAAATGGTGGATTTGCTCCTGTTCCAGTTATTGTTGCTGTACCAAGACTTTGCCCATAACAATCATTATTAATCACATCCGTAATCAGTCCTGATGGTGCTGGACAATCAGGCGTCATACAAGTTTGAGTTCCAATTTCTCCATTACAGTCTGCTATTCCTTGTACTTCAATCGTAACTGTTTGATTTAATGCCAAACCAGAAACAGTATGTGATAAGATTCCATTAGCTGGAACCCAACCTGTACCATTTACATTTACTTGATAACCACCAGTTGCTCCTCCGACATCATTCCAAGTAAAAGTAATGGAGTTAGCTGTGATCGTTCCACAATCTACCATTGGTGCAGGTAAAATATCTTCAACAAATATCGTAATCGAATCTTGTGTCGAACAACCGTAAGTATCTGTCACAGTCAATGTATATGTTGTTGTCGTATCAGGCGTTGCCCAAGGATCTGGACACTCTGTACAACTCAAACCAGCTGCTGGCGACCAACTATAAGTCAATTGGTAAAGTGGTTCAAAGCAAATCGACCACCCATTCAACTCTCCCGCAAATCCATTTGAATCATCTAGCGTAAATAATCGCCAAATTCCATTCGTCGGACTATCTCCATCCCATAAATCTTCAAAAATTCCTTCCGGTGTATAAACTCCTGTAAAGGGTGCTGCCGATGCAGGCGCTTGATTATTAGGTCCAACATTAATAGGTGTTGTCGAATTTGGAGAAAAACATGTTCCTAAATAATTATCTCCATTCGCACCATTATCAGTTGTCAACTCAATAAATTGCCCTCCAGGTGAAAACAAAAATATATCTAAATCATCATCCCATTTATGCGTAATACTATCTATACAAACCTGTTTTATCACTCCTTCTTGTAGTTGTATTGGAAAAACTCCTGACACAAATATGTCTGAGTAAACTGGAGTGTTGGCAGGTGCAATAGGATAGGTGGTTGTATTAGAAAATGCAGGCGGTGTTGGTAGAACTATATCCAAAGTACCATCAATATAAACCGAATCACCTTTACAAATCATGGTGTCTGCAGGCAATTCCAACTCTGGTAATTCTGCATCTTTTATATAAATCCAAAAAGTATCTCGATTACAAGGGTCAATCTGAACATCAATTCCCAATGAATCTATACTTTCCATAATTCCATCTTCAATTGGAATAATTGGGAAACAAACAATGCTATCTCCAGCTGGTATAAATAAATCTAGTGGAATTGCTTCGTAATCAACTCCATTAATCGCAGAACCTATTAATGTATAATCTATCAATACATCTGACTCAGCTTGATTCGGAAGCTCAAAACAAAGCTCTCCATCCGCACATCCTTCTACCAAGGTTCCATCCAAACTTACCGTAGAAGCAGTTACTTCTAATTTTCCAGTTCCAAAACTTTTCGCTTCCAAAAATACAGCCGTATCAAAAGCACTATCTCCAGCATCAGCCACAGCTAATTTAATAGTATAAGTTTCACAAGGGATAACAACTGCTTGTGCTGTGAATACATCTAAGTATCCATCATATTGCAAATTTTGACCACCTGCATTACTATTGTAATAAGTAGCATAATCAAAGTTACATCCTGCTCCAGGATTCACTCCTTGATCGTTTACATTATTAATTGTTACTGGATTAGTCGTAAAAGTAAAACCTGTTGGATCTGCTGGGTCAGGAATTAAGGCAATATTTTCTGTAGTATAATTTCCTCCATTTGGATTTGGACCAGTAATAAAAAATCCAAAAACATCATTAAAACCAGAACAAGCATATTCTGGATATTCCTCTGATGCAAAAACATATCTAAACCTCAAGGTATCATTTACTGGTACAAAAGTAATTGAGTAGGTTGCCACATCATTCAATCCAGAAGTTGTCAACTGAGCCAACTCAGGACAAGTTGCATTACTCACAACTGGCCCTTGCGAATTACTCCCTGCATCATTTGGTCCAAGTGCCCCAATGGCATGACCTGAAGCCATCACTATTCCCCTTTCCAATCCTATATCTCCTAATCCATTTTGGAAATAACCAACCGAAGCATCATCACCATTATAAGTGATATTTGATACTTCTACTCCATCACCAAGAAATACATTTTGAATTAAATTTTGTGGAGTCCAAGGGTTTTGGTTTCCTCCTGATACTTCTATCTGAGCTTGCATGGAACAAGTCAATAATAGAAACCCTAATATTTGAAAAAAGGAAATAAACGGTTCCCGAAAACAGTTAGATTTTTTCATGTTAAAAATTTGAAACATTGTGCTGGTCAAAATTGGTAAAAAACAATTCATAAAAATACAAGAATCAACTCCCTTTTTCGATTTATTCATCCTAAAAAAATGCTCTAAATTTGACGAAATAGAACGAAGTCATTAAATATTCTTCGATTTCATTCGATAAACTGGTAATTCATGAAAATTTTAGGCGTTTTCTAAAGTCAAAAAAGCTAAAATTGGCTGTAAATTTATTCTAATTTAGAATAAACTTAAGATAATCTAAAAGCAATTTATGCTGTCTTGGATTTTAAATTTGATGAGGAAAAAATAAGAAATGAAAAAGATCTGACATTTCGAAAATGAAATACTATTTTTAATAATATGAAAAAAGAAGACGATTCAATTCTGGACAATGATAACTTTTGGAAAATAAAAGACCTCACCAATCAGCAATTAACTGGTCTAATTCAGTCAAAAGTGAGATATCCAAACTATATTTCATCAAGAATAGAGACTGAAATCGCAAGAAGAAATCTATCAAAAATTGAGTTATTCAACCAAACTTTACTCCAAGAAAAGAAATACACCCTTAAAGAAAACTTCCACCTTTTTTGGAAAAAAAACAAACTCATCCTAATCATTTTAATCCTAATCTCACCTTTCCCATTCGGCTCATTGATCATAATTTTATCCATTTATTTTTCTCTAAAACATTTTTCAATGTAATGCTGAGCCACACTTAGCGATCTCTGCTCAAAACACAACCACTTCTCGCTCCAACAACAAAGAATCATAATAAAAATATTCAAACCTCAGTTTCCCTTTTTCTTCAGGATAAAACGACTTCAACATCTCCTCAAACTCACTTTTAGGTTTCCCCACTCCTTTTAATTCCTGTTGATAAGTCCGAATTTGATAATGATTATTCGCTACTTTATCCATATTCATTCTCGAAAATTGAGCACCTTTCCTAGCTTTCAAAACCATCAAATAATAAAATCCATTCCCCAACTCTACCGAATCGGGCATCAATATATCCAAAGGAACAGCTGGAAAAGTCGTATTCGCATCAAGATCTTTTTTAGCAATCTGATTAATTCTAATTCGATTGGTAAATAAAGTATCAGGAATTCCTCGATCATTTTTTCTTGAAAAAATTCTCTTCCCAAATTGCAAGGAAGGTTGAGTATCAAAAGGAAAGATGGTAGAATACATCGAGTCCGAACTACCTTTTTCAAGTGGTCGAACCATTAAGCGTTTTGGCCTTTTATCACAAGCCAAAAACAGACAGGTCATGAAAATAAAACTAAAAGCACTCAATTTCATCACAACATTTTTTGTTCGGTTATTTTAAAAAACGTGCTAAGTGCGAGAGTAAGATCAATTGTAGATTTTTAGGTGCGAGATTTTTCCGATAGTTTTTCTTTTAAAATAATTACACCCTTCTGGGTGGAATTATTTTTTAAGGAAAAATAGTGGAAAAAGATGTACTTAAAAAATACAATTGATCTTACTCTCGCACTTTAGTGCTTGAACTCGTTGGTTCTAAATAAGAAAGGCTCCATTTATGGAGATGCAAGGAATTGAGAATTTGGTGCATTTTAAATTAAGTATCGGAACCTTATACTTGACTTCCAGCAATTTTTAGTCATTCAAATACCTATTATTTCAAATATTATTTATTTTAATTTGATAAATCGAAATAAATGAATATCCAAATTTTTCGAATGGCTAAATTTTGCTTAAAATTGCACTCATTTTAAAATACCACCAACCATGATAAATTTTTCCAATATCGTTCTAGAAAAAATGGCTATCCACAAAGTTGGGAATAAGTCAAAAGCTGAAAAGAATTTCTTCTCTGAAGTACTTTATAAACCAAGTGCATCTATTGAGGATAAATTGTTAAAATACTTTTTGTCGCCTTTCAAAAAATTGGATGAAACATACCAATTTAATGCACCTGAGAATGATACGAACACATTGTTTAATTTGTCAAAGTCATTCTTCGCAACCAAAGAGAATTTTTTAGAACTTTCTCAACGTATTTCTAGACACCTTTACGATCAATCTAAACATCAAAATATCAAGTCGGGAGAAGTCTTCGTCGTTCATTTTACTGAATTATTGTACGGAGAGGAAATGGTGGAAGCTATTGGTGTTTTCAAATGTGAGCGAAAAAGTGAGTTCATGCAAGTCAATGATATTGACAGCGAGTTATTATTGAATTTCCAAAATGGAATCAATATCGCAAAAATGGACAAAGGAGTTTTATTGCTGAATGTTGAGCAAGAAGATGGCTTCCGAGTATTAAGCATTGACAATAATTATTATGATACATCTTATTGGTTATTGGACTTCTTAGATGTAGTTCATGTTCAAGATGACTTTTTCCATACGAGCAATTACCTTGACATGGTGGACAATTTCACCAAAGAAGTTTTGGCTCCTAAAATGGACAAAGCAGAACAAATTCAATTTATGAATGATTCTGTTGACTATTTTGCGAAGCATGAGACTTTTAATTTCGATGAATTTGCAACTGAAATTGCTCCTGAACCAGAAGTAGTTGCTGAACTTAGAAATTATAGAAATGACTTTGCTCTTAACGATGTCGAAGCATTTTCTATCGCTCCAGCAGCTATCAACAACGCAAAACGAAAAATCAAAAATAATATCAAACTCGACAACGGAGTTTCGATAAAAATGAATTTCACCAATCCTGAAGAGTCAAAAGAATTAGTGGAAAGAGGTTTTGACGAGGACAAAGGGATGTACTTTTACAAAGTTTTTTTCAACGAAGAAATGGAGTAAAATTAATGGTGACCTGTTTAATAATGAATGGTTAATACCGCTTGGTGTTAACCATTCTTCGTTAACAGGTCACCGTTATTCATTCAACCATTCCCTCCAAAAGGTACTGTGCTGTAGCAGGATTTGTTGCCAACGGAACATTATGCACATCACATAATCTCATCAACATTTGCACATCCGGCTCGTGTGGATGTTTGTCCAAAGGGTCTCGAAAAAATATCACCGCATCTAAATTTCCTTCCGCAACCATTGCTGCAATTTGTGCATCTCCACCAAGCGGTCCAGACAATAATTTAGTGATCGTAAAACCAGCATTTTCAATATGTCCACCAGTTGTTCCTGTTCCAACCAACTCGATTCCTTCAAACAGTTTTTTATTTCCTAAAACAAAAGAAACCATCTCTGGCTTTTTCCCATTGTGTGAAATTAAGGCTATTTTCATTTTGTATTTTTTTTTATTCAATTTAGTTTGGGCTTCACTCGCCCTTGAGCCTGGAGCGACCAGTCAAGTCAATATTCTTTCTAAATATCATTATTCATTTTATTCCCCAAAAATACCTCCCCCAACTCGTATTTTTTTATTTTTACAAAAAAGAAATTTACCTAATCAAAGAAATAATAATTATGTTGAAAAATTCAAGAATCTTACTCACGCTATGTTTTATTTTCATTCTAAAAATAAGTTATGCTGGCGAAGGAATGTGGTTACCACAATTACTCAAAGCACTCGTCGAAGGCGATATGCAATCCATGGGAATGAAAATGACTGCTGAAGATATTTATAGTGTCAACAAAGGAAGTCTCAAAGATGCCATTGTTCATTTTAATGGAGGGTGTACTTCCGAAATCATCTCTGGAGAAGGATTATTGTTAACCAATCACCATTGTGGTTATAGTCAAATTCAATCACACTCTTCCGTAGAAAATAATTTATTGAAAAATGGTTTTTGGGCAAAATCAAAAAAAGACGAATTGCCTAATGAAGGATTGGAAGTTACTTTTATCGTTCGAATCGAAGATGTAAGTAAAATGGTTTTAGAAGGGGTAACTGATAAAATGAGCACCAAAGAAAGACAATCTCAAATCGATAAAAATATCGCAAATTACAAACAACGCATGCGACCACTTAAGCATGAAGAAATTCAAATCAAACCTTTTTTCAAAGGGAATCAATATTTCATGTTTGTGACGATGACTTATACTGATGTTCGATTGGTTGGAACACCACCTGAAAGTATCGGAAAATTTGGTTCAGATACTGACAACTGGGTTTTCCCAAGACATACAGGTGATTTTAGTTTGTTCCGAATTTATGCTGGACCAGATAACATGCCTGCTGAATATTCAATAGATAATAAACCTTTTAAGCCTAAACATTTCCTTCCAGTTTCATTGGACGGAGTGGAAGAAGGTGACTTCACTTTAGTTTTTGGTTACCCAGGAAGAACGAATCAATACCTTCCTTCATCTGCAGTTGCTCAAACGATGAATGTGTTGAATCCTGCAAAAATTGCGATAAGAGATAAAGCGCTAAAAATCGTAGATGCAGGAATGCGTTCTGACGAAGCAATCAGACTTCAGTACGCTTCTAAGTATGCTCGAATTGCTAATTATTGGAAAAAATGGATTGGTGAAAATCAAGGTTTGAAAAAATCTGATGCCATGGGTCGGAAGCATAAATATGAACAAGACTTTATGACTCGCCTCAAAGCTGATCGAACTATGCATGCAAAATATGGTTCCCTGCTTGATGATTTTGAAAAATTGTATAAAGAAATTGAGCCTTATGCATTGACGCGAGATTACTACAATGAAATCGTTCGTCGGAATATTGAAATCATGACGGTAGCTAGCTACATGAATCGCTTGGAAAATCTTTATGCAAATAATGGAGTGACTGGTTATAATGGTTTTAAAGCTAGACTGGAACCTTTCTTGGATAATTTTTATAAAAACTATCGTCCAGAAATTGATCAAAAAGTTTTCGCATCATTGATGGAAATGTATGTCAACGCAGATATCATCCCTAGTGCAAAAGGCAACCTTGCTGCTATGGCAAAGAAGCATGGTGGTTTTGATAAATATGCAAAATCACTTTATGAAACTTCTTTTGTTCCAAATAAAACGGGTATGTTCAAATTGCTAAGTGCTGATCCAAAAATGGCAATTGAATCCATGCAAAAAGATCCGTTAGTTCAATTAGCAAAACAACTTTCAGAAGCTTATGACTCAAACGTATCTAAAGAATACAACAATCTAAATACTCAAATCAATGACCTCATGCGAATTTACATGGAAGGTCAAATGAAAGTATTTACTGAGAAAAAATTCTTCCCAGATGCGAATAGTACGATGCGGGTTACTTATGGAAAAGTAGCAGGTTACTCTCCTAGAGATGCTGTGACTTATAATCCTGTTTCCTACCTCGATGGAGCGATTGAAAAATATGTTCCTGGTGATTACGAGTTCGATATTCCTAAAAAATTATTGGAATTATATGATTCAAAAGACTATGGTCAATATGCTGATACAAACGGGAAGGTACCAATTTGTTTCCTGGGAACTAACCACACAACGGGTGGTAATTCCGGAAGTCCTGTAATTGATGCTCACGGAAATTTGATCGGATTAAATTTCGATAGAGTCTGGGAAGGAACGATGAGTGACATTAATTACGACGCTTCGATTTGTCGGAATATCATGGTGGATGCTCGATACATTTTATTCATCGTGGATAAATTTGCTGGAGCTACTCACTTGGTGGAAGAGATGAAATTAGTTCATCCGAAGAAGGATGCGAAAGTAATCAAAATGGATGAATCTAAGAAAAAGAAAAAACGGCGTAAGCGGAAAAGAGGGTAGTTTTTTTTGCCGCAGATTGCGCTGATTTTTATGATGTTTTAAGATTCCTCCCAAAGTAAATATATGAAATGGGAAAATCATAATTGATCATAAAAATCAGCGCAATCTACGGCAAAAAAAATCACATCCCCTTCACTTGCTCATATCCCTCCTCATCATTCACATTCAACAATACCTTCGCATCTTCCACCTTCAATAATTCAATTTCTGAATTAATCAAAACCTTCCTTGGACAAGAATTCCCTTGGGTCAAAAAATGTAAAAGTACCTGATAACTCTTTGGCTCCCAAATAGTTATCAAAGGCTCAGGAAAATTAGTTTCAGGATTATAAATCGCAGTTGCCACCTTCGACGAATTTCTATTTTCTGTTAAAAATTGCAAAGTCTTTTCATCCAACAAAGGCAAATCACAAGCCACCACCAACCAGGCAGTATTTGGATTCTTCCGCATCGCAGAAGCAATCGCACCAAATGGTCCAAGTCCTACAAAAGTATCTTCCAATAATTCATACTCAGATTCCACACTTTGATTTCCCCGAACAGAAATATACGTTTCTTCACAAAATTGACTTAACATATCAGCCATGAACTCGCGTTGGGGTTTTCCATGATAATCAAGTTCACCTTTATCTTTTCCCATCCGAACACTCTTCCCTCCTGCTAGTACTAATCCATTTATTTTTGGATTTTGTAACAATACTTTCCCAAGAATAAATTCAGTAATTTTTTCAGTTTGAGAAAAATGTAAAACTGGAATATGCGCCCAATCCTTTAATTTATCTTTCAAAAAAGGGTAAATCGATTTCTCCTCCCCCGTCATCAAAATCAAATCAACATTAGTCAAACGATCTAATTTTTTCTCCAAAGATTTTTCCTTCTTCGGGTCAATCACTACAATTTGATTTTTAGCTTTAAAATGATTTCCATTTACTAAAATCAAATCTTGCTCATTGAACAAAGCACGGTATTGCCATGCATTCATTTCCGATTTAATATCAAATCTATGATGGGAAATTTTGTCCGTGTATTCCAAAGTTGCCCCCAAAGCCAAAGCTGGATTTTCAACTTCTAAACTACTTGGCTCATCTTCATTCTTATGGTCAGCATCGACATAACTCACCTTCAATGTTTTTTGCAAAACATCAATTAATCGATAAGACAATTGCTGAATATTTCCACAAGGCGTCCCGATGATTGCCCATTCATTTCTTCCAAACTCACCTAAATTAGGTCGAGTCAACTTTGTATGCTTCTGATGTTTCATAAAAACTATTTGTGAACGGTTAATCGTTAATCGTTAAAAAAAAATCTCTTTTGCCTCCAGTTTTTTCAATCAATCTCGTTTCCTTAATTATAATATTATGTGAAAACGCTTTACACATATCATAGATTGTCAAAGCCGCCACACTCGCACCTGTAAGTGCTTCCATTTCAACTCCTGTTTTCGCAGTCAAACTTGCCGTGCAAATAATTTCAACTTCTCGACTTTCATTAATCCCAATCTTAATCTGACAATTATCCAAACCCAAAGGATGACAAAGTGGAATCAATTCACTCGTTTTTTTTGCTCCCATCACACCAGCAATAATCGCCGTTTGGAAAACAGAACCTTTCTTCGTTTGAATATCGCCATCCTGAAGTTGTTCCAGAATTATTTCATCCAACACCACAATACTTCTAGCCTTCGCAATTCTTCGAGTTACTTTTTTCTCACCTACATCCACCATTGATGGATTTCCTTTTGCATCTAAATGTGTAAACTTTTTCATCTCCAAATTTACAAAAAAGAGAGCTTTAGTTTTCACTAAAGCTCTCTTTTTTCATTACAAATAGTTGACACTTCATGGTATTCACCGTTATCTTAGTATTTTTTGATCAAGTCATGCAAAGCTTGAGCATATTGTTGATCGAAGTTTTTACGATCAGCAATATATTTTTGTTGTACTTGACTGATTACATCTTGTGGCAATTTTGACGCATTTAAATTATAGTCTTCGATAATTTTTCGAATACCAGAACTTGCTTGAATTTTTTTCCCTGAATCAATCTTCTTTAAGATACTATCAAAAATAGATTTGTCAGCAGTAGCTACATTTTTATCTCTTTTGTTTTCTCTTCTTGCTCCTTCAATTTCTTTTCTAATTCGATCTAAAATACTAACAGGAGATTTTCCTCTTTGTGTTCTGTTTGCTTTATTTTTTTCATCCAAGTTTTGCAATTTATTTTTGATTAAATCAAAAACAGTTGGATCAGCTGTTTCTACTTTTGAGTCTGCTTGGTTTCTTGTTTGAACATCATTAATAGTATTCAAGATCATGTTGAAGATATTCTTCTTTGCCATTGTGGTATTTGTTTATAAAATTAAAAAAAAGGATTGAGTAGGATTTCAAATTCCCTCCTCCATAAATACAGACGCAAAGATATGGAGATGTCACACCTTTTCCAATTTCAAATCGAAATCAAAAAATGCATCCCTATTTATAATCATCATTTTGATTATTATCGAAAATTTGATTTTGATTCCAAACTGGAATTTTTTTCAATTGATAAAAAACGCCACGATCAACAGGCGTCCAAATAGAAGTTCTCACCCCTGCTTTTCGCAAACCATTATTCACCCAAAAGTTACAAGTATTAAACATGTGATAAGAACCACGAGCATGATAAAAGTTATCATTAGGAGTGTAACCTTTGTTTGGCAACAAGGTAATTATATTAGGTCCAGCGATATGATTTTTGGAAAAGGAACCCCATATGTGATCACAAAGATTTGAAAACTGAATGGAGGTCAATGTTAACTTTTCAAAATTTTTATTCTCCTCAGGTATTTTATCAAATGCTTTAATATGCATCAACGTTGGACTTGGAATAAACAAAGCATTGACTGCTGTAGAAAGTTTTAGTTCTGCCCAAGAGGGTGTATCTAAATAAAATCCTCGATCTCCCCATCCAAATCCCATATATTTTAATTCTTCTTTTGAGTATTCAAAATCATCAAAATTTATGTTCCTCTTCCATTCAACTGGTAAATGTTCGGTAGGTAAAACGAAATCGGTATGCACTCCATTGGATATAACATAAACTTCATAGCCCTCTTCACTATTTGTATAATGACGATGCTTCGGAAGCCAAGACAATAGAAATGCCATAGAAAAATACAGTACGACATAAGCTAAAAATCCAATAACTATTTTTCCAATAAAAATTAAAACAGAAAGAATCATATGTCCCTCAGTTTGGTTATTTAATGTTGGTTTTACTTTTAAAAAGTTAAATATGTGAATCAAAAATAACAGAAATATTGAAATATCGAGTCAAAGTAATATTATTTTCTCATCAATTTTGCATTAGTTTTTATTAAACATTCTCGGAACTTACTGCTTCTTTTATTAGTTTAACGTCATTATGAAATTAACAATTACAGGTTTTTCAACCGCCCTTTTTTCAACTTGGTATTTTATCGAAGAGCTCAGTTTGCTTTTTGATTGTGGCGATGGTGCATCATCTGGGCTTTTGCAAAAGTCCCACAAAGTCAAATATATTTTTGTTTCTCATGCTGATCGAGATCACCTCACAGGACTGTTGCAATTCAATCAATTAAATGCACGTCCAGGATTTCCAAAAATTTATTACCCCCGAGACTCAGGTTCATTTCATTTTTTAGAAGAATTTACAACTCACTTTGATCCACATGTCAGCGGAACGGAATGGATCAAAATGGAAGAAGGAGATATGATTGAGATAAAGAAAAATATTTTTGTTCAGCCTTTTCGAAATAAGCATGTACCAGTTAGAAAGGAGTTGGTCAAAAGTTTAAGTTTTCACGTTTTTGAAACTAAGCGAAAATTAAAAGATGAATACTTACACCTATCAGGAAAAGAAATAGCTGCACTCAGAAATGAACTGGGCAAAGAAAATATAACAATAGAATTACGTGAAAACATTTTAAGTTATTCAGGCGATACTCCAATTGAAAATGATGGTCGCTGGGATGAGACAAAAGTATTGATTCACGAAGCTACCTTTTTGAGAAAAGGTGACATCGATTTAGATGATTATCGGAAAGGAAAACATAGTTACCTCGAAGAAGTCATCGAAATGGTTTCGAAAACCAAAGTAGAAAAATTAATCCTTGGTCATTTTTCATCAAGGTATTCTGCTGAAGAAATTGATGAGGCGATAGATTTCTTTTGTAAAAAATTTGAATTAAAAATTCCAGTTTTTAGGGTTTTACCTGGGGAAACGGTTCGAGATATTTTAAGAAATTAAAATTCTGTTAATTGTAAATTCTTAAGTCATACTATTAATGCTTGTTTTCTACATTTGAAAAAATTTAATAGTTATGAAAAAAACAATCCTTACCTCCGCCTTCTTTTTATTCACTCAAATCATCTTTGCTCAAGACTCCACTCAATGGAAATTTGATTATGATTTGGAAGCAAGTGCACTACATATAAATCCCGGTCTTACTTCTGAAGAGATTCTAATTGATCCAATCATTTATAGGAAAAGAAGAACTAATAATATATTCAGACCACGTAGAGAATTCGTTTCAGATAATCCCAATTTTCACACCGCAAGTTATATTGGAGTAAAAATCAAGACTAGTTTTAAAGATAAATATAAATTCCAAAGCAATCTATATTTTGAACATCGAGGCGCATCTTATGGATCTAATGATAGAGACAATATTGTTTGGTTTCCCCACTTTCAATTTTCGGGAATAGATACTTTTCTTATTTTTAAAAAAGAAATTATCATTGATGCACAAGCTGGCAACTTTGTCCAAGCTCAAATTAATAATGGTTTAAAAATTTATAATCAAGATTATCAAGGAGTTAACTTTAGAGTATCTCATCAAAATATATTTTTTGAATATCATCAAGTGGGCGACCTCGACAATCAAATTGGATTGAACTTAGAAGAATATATCCATCTGTCACTCGGTTTTGAAAATGAAGATTTTCGATTGATATTTTCACAGAATAGAAATTTGACAGGAAATTCGATTGCGTTTAAAAGTTATTGGGATTCAGATATTTCCTTTAATTATTTTCTCAAAGAAAAAGGGGAATTATACTTTCAATATGGTCACCGGTATAATAATAAAATTGACCTTGCTAAAAATGGTGCTTTTGTACTTGGAGCAAAATCCTCGCTGATCAATAATGAAAAGATTAAATGGAATATAAATCCATCTTTGCGCTATTATTCTGCTAATTATAATGAGGGACACTACAATCCCAATTTTACTTATCGAGATCCTAACAAAGGTCTTTATGCCAATACTGCAGGTCGTTTTCTATATCCTTTAAGAAATTATTATTATGATTTTGATCGGTGGGCGGTACATACCGAATATCAAGATGAAGATGTTTTCAGTATCGCTTTGAAAACTGATTTTGATATAAAACTATGGGAAAGATTTCATGTAAAAACAAATATAGAAACGCTTTCCATTCATAGAGACAAAGAATTCTATACCAATTACTTTTATGTTATTGATCTATATTATACTATTAGAAAAGACTTCCAACTAGGATTTATCATTTCAAACAAAACCTATAATTTAGATGCTTCCTTCCCTACATTTTACATGATGAAAGAACCAATGTTTGGAGTCCATTTAAAACTTGATTCTATTAAGTAAAAACTTTAGCCACCTTCATCTTCACAAGGTGACTTAGAGTCGCCTTGTGAAGAATTATTTTTTTCTAAAAAAAAATCTATCTCTCCGTGCAGTTCCTCTTTTCCAATCGTCTATATTGTAACTGCATTGATTTTTTTAAATTATGAAATCAAAAAAACATTTTCCAAATCAAGATTCGGAATCAGATGAAGCATTATATATCGCTTGGTGTGAAGGAAATCGTGACGCCGCAAATGTATTGTTACAAAAATATCAATCGCAAGTTTTAATGATGGCATATCATTATTGCAAAAATTCAGAAGTCGCCAAAGACATCACTCAAAATGTATGGATTGAGATCTGCAAAAAAGCAAAATTTAATCACGAAATCAGGTCTTTTAAATCATTTATTTTTGTGGTTTGTCGGAACAAATTTCTAGATTATTTTAGGAAAAATAAAAACTCGAAAGAGTCATCTTCTCCTCCAAATGAATTACCAGATGACAGATCTTTTAGTTTGGAAAAACAAATTGATCAAAAAGAAAAAGTACAGCTTTCTAAACAATTAATATTCGGATTACCACCACTACAAAAAGAGTGTTTCACCCTTTATGTTTTAGAAGAAATGAGCATGGAAGAAATTGCCATTCAACTTAATATTTCAGTCAACCAAGTCCGAGGAAGAATTGATCGAGCGAAAAAGCGAATGAAAAACTTAAAGAAAAAGATTCAATGAAAAATAATTTTGACATCATATATTTGAAAAAGTACGTCGAAAATCAATTGACTGCTGAGGAAGATTTTGAGATTGGAATAGCGATGCAATCTGATTCAAATTTACAGATGATTGTAGAAGGTATTGAGCAATATCTAGAAACAGAAACTTCTCTCCCGCTTGAAGATTTTATCAAAAAATCTAACGCTCAATTGAACGAAGATTTATCTTCCTATTTAAATTGGAGTGTCGATCAAACAGAAACTTTAGCACCTAGTGAAAAATCATTTAAACATTGGCTAGTCGAAAATAATCTTTTTTCAAAAATCCCTTTAGCAATTGTAATTACATTGTTAAGTTCGGTATTTATTACATTTTTCCTTTCAAAACCATTACAAATTGAAATTGAGAATCCCATTAAATCGATCAGTTATTTATTTCAAGTTTTTCTTTTAGTTTCAGTTTGGGCATTTTATTTAAAATCGAATGCACCAAAAGTTCCTTTCAATAGTAACTACTTTCGAGCCTTTTTAGGACGGCGCCAACTGTGGGAAATATTAGAAAAATTAGTAGCAGCTTGGAGTCTTCTTTATTTGGTATTATTTGTTTTTTCCTTGACTAATTTAAATAAAGATTTAGGAGTTCCTTTGTTGAATTTTTTCAATAATGTCACCATTATTTATATTTACCTTTCTTACTTTTCACTCAACTCAAACTCCTTGAATTTGACCTACGAAAATGATTTAAGGAAAATCACGAAGGAGCCGATTCGTAAAATTGAAAGGCGGGGATGGTTAGCTGTCGTAGTTGTTTTGGGTATTGAAATTATATTATTGCAAAGCTATTCTAGTGTGACATCTGTTGGTCAAAGTTTCCAATTATTATTCGGTTTAGGTTCTGGTTTAGCAGGGATGGCATTCACAACAAACTTAGTTCGAAGATTGGGAAGCAAAGATTTTAGCTTGGAAGATTCGACGATAACATTGTTACTTTTTTATGCAGGAATCCAACCGCTTTTACCATTTATATTTCCAGAATCGGAAAGCAGTATCAGTTCGTTATTTCCTGATAAAAATATAGGAAATGTGTTTTCTATTTTACTAGTTTTTTGTGCTCTTGTTGGAAAATTATTATTGTTGGCTTTTATCTTTTGGGGCATCAAAACTAATCGTATTATTCATTATTTAAAAAATGTACATCAACGAAATATCAATCATCCAAAAGTGATTCAGGCGACTTTGGAAGAATTGAAAGAGGAGGAAAATGAGCAGCCGTTTTCTACTAACTAATTTTTAATTATTTTTCACTTGGTGAACTTTTCTAATATAACAATTGTAGTTTAAAATATCTTACCATTTATTTCCAATTATTTTTCAGGCAGAGACAAAGCGTATCTTGCCTCTACAGGACATCATTCTTAGATATTTAGAAAATCAATTCTTACTAATTACATATTTCAAAAAAACAAAGTTAAACTTATCATAATGTGTATCTTTTCACTTGATCCACATTATATAAATACTTTATCTTATATGAAGTCATGTAAAATAAAAGTGTGAATCGAGAAAACAATCCGTAAAAGACTTCCTCTTCAAAACGGATTAACTTCCTCTAATCAATTCAATCTAAACACTTTACATTTTATTAACTTGAAAAACAAGTTTATAACGAAATTGAAAAATTTGATTCTAAGCAATTTTAGTTTTGAATTTATTATAGACTTTATCCTAATGGATTTTGCCTTATGATAAAGTCTAAAATATGATGTAAAAATTACATCGACTAAAAACAATTTTTATTAACCTTTTAAATTTTTCCAGTATGGACAATTTGAAAATTAGAGTGGTAATTACCACCATCGAGAAATTTATTTCCACGGAACCACCAGGTGACGTCGAAGGGAACTGTAGCAATTTATTTTGGAAAAAGTTAGCACATACAGCTAATATTTTGCACCAAAATTTTTGTTATGAATTACAACGGATTTATGATGCCAAACTAAAATTTCATAAGGTGCAAATGCATCGATTAGAATAACCTATAATTACATCCGTCTCCAATGACGTAAAAAATTGCGTTCTTGTAGGTTATTCTTTTTTCTGCAAATTATACCTACGTGAACAAAAAAGAATCATCAATCTCTTCCGAAAAATCAATTCCCCTCTCAGATAATTCCCAATAGGTTTCTTTATCTATTCTTGTTTTATTGATGTAACCCCACTTTTCCATTTCGTCGAGTGACTGAAATATAAATTTTCGTTTATTTATTTTGGAACGTTTATAGATTTCACTCATTCTTAAACCGTTAGGCTGATCTGAAGTTACTCCTTTCAAAATACTTACTACACAAATTTTTGCAAGTGAAAAATCCAACACATTTTTAAATTGAATTTCATCTTGAGCAATAGCATTTTCCAATTGTTTGATATTCTTTTTCATTTCATTCTTGAGAGAAATATCCTTGGGTTCTTGCACAACTGATGATTCAATTTTATGAACCTCTTTTTCAAAAACATTTTTTAAAGTAATCTTAATTCGATTTCCAACATGCACTAAAAACCCTGCGAAGTCTGCTTCGTCCATTTCGACTAGTGGATTATTTGCTGCATTTAAAGTTTGGAAAAATGAAAGAGGATGTTCATTTATCATACAATGATTTACAAAAATAGATCTGATAATCACTCCTTCTTGCTTGGATAATTCTAGCAATTGTCGCCACTCTTTTTCAAGCAAGTCTGAACCTAGATATGGAGCACTTAATAAAATGAATACTACTTTTGTGGATTGGAAAATTTTTGATTTTGCTGTTTCAATATCTTCACCTGCTTCAATTTGAGAGTTGTCCCAAATGTGAAACCCCAATTCATCTTGTCTTGGTTTAAGATGTAATTTTATTAGATCAGTCCATTTTTGATCGGTAGGTTCATAGCTGAGGTAGATGTCTTTTCTCATAAATTCGTTTTAGGTTGTTTTATTTTTTCCAAACAAAACGCAACGTGTAATAGTTTTTAAATAATTATAAATCGTTAATTATCAACAACTTATCTTCTTTAATCTAAGTTTCAAAAATAGTAAACATTTTGGTTTTAAAAATAATTTGAAAAAAAACTTCAAAAAAAATTTGACTCTCCCCCAACGTCATACCCTATCTTTGTATCTCAATGAATAATTATGCATAAATATTCCGTCCAACAATTATCAAAAATTGCAGGTGTAAGTGTTCGAACCTTACACCACTATGATCGCATTGGTTTGCTAAAACCTGCAGAACGTTCTGAAAAGAATTACCGCTTTTATGGCAAAGCAGAGTTATTGAGATTACAGCAGATCTTATTTTATAAGGAATTAGATTTCTCTTTAAAAGAAATTGCTAAAATTTTAAATGATCCTAATTTTGATTTTCTAAAAGCCTTAGAATTCCATCAGGTGGAATTACTTCGACGAGCAGATCAGATGCAACAACTTTTGGCAACGGTGGACAAAACTATTCATTCACTAAAAAACAAAAAAGATATGATGTCAGGTAAAGAATTATATGAAGGTTTCTCACAAGAGAAAATCGATTCCATGCGTAATGAAGTAAAAAAACGTTGGGGCGCAAAAGAGCTTTTGGAGGTCGAAGAGCGCATTCAAAAATTAGGCAAAGAAGGTTGGGATGACCACAAAGCAAAAGGAGAAGAAATCAATAAATTACTCGCGGAGTTAATGGATTTTCATCCTTCGGAAAAACAAGTTCAACAAGCTGTTGCGATGCATTTTAAACACCTTAATTTTTACTATGAAGTATCGAAAGAACGATATGAAGGTTTGGGAAAAATGTATGTGGAGGATGAAAGGTTTAAAGCGCATTATGAAAAATATAGAAATGGATTAGCAGTATTTTTGAGAGATGCAATTTTTGTTTTTTGTCAAAATGAGCTAAAAGTTTTAGAGTGATTATTTTACCGCAGGGTTTGAATTAACTCTGCGGTAAATAAACTATTTTTGCGAAAAAAGAATTATGTATTTCAATATTCCAGGTCTTCGAAATTCAGGGGACGATCATTGGCAAACACTTTGGGAAAAACAATATCCCAACGATTTTATCCGAATAAACCAAGACAATTGGGAACAACCAAATTGTGAGGATTGGGTCAATAGAATAGAAGAAGTTTTAAGTCAACATGATTTGGAAAATGTCATTTTGATTGGTCATTCAGTTGGTTGCGCTACTATTGTCAACTGGTATCGAAAATTTCAACACAAAATTAAAGGAGCTCTTTTAGTCGCACCCAGCGATGTCGAGCGAGGCGATTACCCAACTTATATTACTGGTTTTATTCCTTTGCACTTGGATCGATTACCTTTTCCAACTGTGGTGGTAACAAGTTCAGATGACCCTGTTGTTGATTTTGAACGTGCTGAATATTTTGCAGACATTTGGGGTAGTGATTTAGTGAGGATTGAAAATGGTGGACACCTCGAGAGAAGTATCGGAACTAATAATTGGGAATCCGGAATTAAATTGTTACAAAAAATCCAAAATCATGAATCGTCCTAATGTTGGAATCGGAATAATCATCCAAAATTCGAATGGTGAAATTCTAATCGGCAAACGAAAAGGAAGCCATTCTCCATTCTATTCCATCCCAGGAGGACATTTAGAAAGGGGCGAAACTTTTGAAGAAGGTATCAAAAAAGAAGTTTTGGAAGAAACTGGATTAACAATTGAAAAACCTGTAGTTATTGGCGTAACAAACAATTTACGGACTTTTAAAGAAAGTGGAATTCATCATATTTCAGTCAATATGTTTACTGATGATTTTAAAGGAATCCCAAAAGCAATGGAACCTGAAAAATGTGAAGAATGGTTTTGGGTGAAACCTCAAGAATTACCTCAACCTCATTTTGATGCCAGCGAATTTGCGGTAGAGTGTTTTTTGAAAAAACAATTTTACATAAAAAATCAAAAATGAAAATTCGTCAAGAAACTCCTCAAGATTTCCAAGCAGTTTACGAAATAAATCACCTTGCATTTGAGCAAGAAGGCGAAAGTCAATTAATTGAAAAAATTAGAAAAGGGAAAACTTTCGTTCGGGAACTTTCTCTAGTTGCTGAGCAAAATGAAAAAGTCATCGGCCATATTCTTTTTTCCAAAATAAAAATTATTGGAGAGCAATCCTACCCTTCCCTTGCCCTTGCGCCTATGGCAGTTCATCCTGATTTTCAAAATAAAGGAATTGGAAGTAAATTGGTAATTGCGGGATTACAAATTGCGAAAAATCTAAATTTCGAACACGTTATAGTTTTAGGCCACAAAGACTTTTATCCAAATTTCGGTTTTCAGAAAGCATCAAAATGGAATATCCAATGTCCATTTGAAGTGCCTGATGATCATTTTATGGCAATTGAATTGATGGAAGGAAGTTTAGAAAATAAAGGTGGATTCGTGGAATATCCTCCAGTCTTTAATGACGTGTAAAACTTGAAAGAATAATCCTGGGATAAATTTAATCATTGGTATCGAGATTTCTAAAACTTGAAAAGGGCACATATGAACTCCGTAAATGGCAACCTTCCTTTAAAAATATCATCAGTCCGTACAAAAAAATAAGGGTAATACACTTACCAAAAAATTAAAAAAGCCAATTATTTTCCCTTTTTACAAAAGTTAAATCTGCTCTTTGCCTTTTTTTAGCTTCCACTTCTTATATTAGCTTAAATATCTCCCCCATCAAATAGACCCATCTTATAACTATCATACTATGACGTTGTTAAAATGTCTCTTTGACCTACTTTCTTTAAACTAAAAAGAGATACTAAAACAACTTCTTCAAATGAAAATGTCTTTTTAATGTCTAGGGTAATTAAAAATCTCCTTAACCTCTTTCCATTTTTGTACTTACTCATAGTAGGTTCAACCCAAGGAACTATTGCTCAAAATTCAATTACTCCAAAAATAATTAAAATTGAAATTTTCGATTCCTCCAATGGAGATTGGATCAATCAAACTACTTCGTTTCAAGAAAAAAAATCTTTATTATTTAATGAGTCAAGTTCGAATTTAAAAATAATACTTGAAGAAATAGATTCCATTTATTCTAATCATGTTCAATATTCCTATCGACTAGGTTCAGCTAACCCTTGGATTCATTTAGAAAACAATGTTGTTGAAATCCAAAATATCCTTCATGGTAAATCGACTTTACAGATTAGAAAAAAGAAATCAAATGGTACTTGGTCATCTAGTCAAATTGAAATTCAAATCTATCGTCAACAACCATTTTATTTTCGATATCCATTTTTGATCGGCGTATTTTTAATCATAATAACACTAATTATATTTTTTAGAAAATGGAATAAAAAACAAAAGGTTACCTACGAGTTTATGATTAAAGATTCCTCCCCTACTCTAGAGGAAAATCTTTCATCTCCTCGTATAGACAATATTGAACAAGAAACACTTCCGATAATATTAAAGGCTGATAGCCGTGGCCACGCCCGACGATCAGCCTTTGTTGAACGAAGCGGGGCTCAGAATTTTAATATGGAGTTTCGATTAAGATAAGTAGGACGCTCTCAGAAAAGTAAGTATCCTTTTTTTGGG
>CAJQQY010000049.1 GCA_905480595.1 uncultured Saprospiraceae bacterium
TTTTGTAATCTAGCCATTCGAGAAGGTTCTTCCATCGACATATTGGTACGGATATAATAAGAATTAATTCGTCCAGAACTTGCCGTGTGAATATCTATTAAATATTGAACTTGTGGCAAAAATCGAGTAATCAACCGGGCCATATATAAATTAGGAGTGTCGCCATTTAGTTTCCCCGGAGCTATGTGATTAAGGTCAGTTCCGTCATTGAATTTTCGCTGCTCCAATAGCAAGCCTGGTACATTTACTGCTAAACATCCAACGACTGTTCCTTTAAGTTTTTGTACATCAAGGTTCGCAAATAATTTTTGAATTACAGGAATCCCATTGAGTTCATCTCCATGAACGGCAGCAGTTAACGCCAAAACTGGCCCATCTTCTAATCCTCTTGCAACAAGAATTGGTAACCGTATAGGTTCGCCAATTCCATTAGTAACTAGGTGTAACCAATATTCTTGAATCGTCCCTTTTCGTGTGTCCTCTATCTTTAATTCGCGAATTGAGATTGGAATTTCTTCTATTACCATTTATTATTTTTTTACGTATAAATATTAAATTAAAATTCTAGGCTGCTAAGGACTCAAGATTAATATTAGGTCACTTTTTAAATTATCTTCAAAAGTAACCCTTCAAAAAAATCACTCGGAGTGATGAAAATAAACAAGTCGATTTGAATGATCAGTAGAACGATACTGATCCTAAATTTATCTTGTCAGAATGGTCAAAGATGGTTTGACTCGTGATCAAACCTTACACAGTATCATGAGAGTATTTCCAAAAAAATATAACAATTCCTATAGTCCATGAACATCAAGTAACGTCATCCGTTCTAGAACAAATTGGAAAATGTCACCACTTGATGATGACAAAAATTATCACTTTAAAAATATTTTAGTTTAAAATTGTTTTCGAAGAAAGTGACCTTTTTTTCAATTCTAGTCTTTAACCACATTTTATTTTTATTAATATTAAATAACAATTATTTCCCATTTACAAAAACTTAAAACAATGATGAATTTCAGTAAAAAATCTAGTCTAGTTTTCATTTTAGGATTTGGCCTTTTGATGACTTCTTGTGTCAGTAAAAAACAAATGGCAGCGCTTCAATCTGAGTATGATGTAGCTAATGAACAACTCGGAAAATGTGGAGAAAGTCTTAACGATTATATGGCAAGATTGTCAAATTGTAAAGAAGAAAAAGCAAAATTACAAGGTGAACTTAATTCTGCAAAAAGTAAAGTAACCTTGAGAGAAGAACAAATCAAAGACTTAAAAGATCAAATCATAGACAGCCGAAACTTGCGAGATAAACAAATCAGTCAAGTTGATGAATTGACTAATTTATCAAAATCAACGAGTGATAATATCAAAGAAACTTTATCACAATTGGAGCGAAAAGATAAATATATCAACCTTTTGCAAGCTGCTAAAAACAGAACAGACTCTATCAATTTAGCTTTAGCTGTTAACTTGAAAAATGTTTTGAAAGATGGAATCGACGACCAAGATGTAGAAATCAAAGTAGACAAAACAGTTGTCTTTGTTAACATTTCTGACAAGATGTTATTCACAAGTGGAAGTTCAGATATTACTCCAAGAGCAAATGAAGTGTTGGGCAAAATTGCTCAAATCGTTTCTTCTCGTCCTGAGCTTGAAGTAATGGTGGAAGGTTATACGGACAGCCAACCAATCAACAATTCTTGTGTCCAAGACAACTGGGATTTAAGTGTAAAACGTGCAACTTCGGTCGTTAGGATTTTACAAAAAAATTACGGAATAGACCCTAATAGATTGATCGCAGCTGGACGTGGAGAATACAATATTTTAGCAAGTAATGATACTGCAGAAGGTCGTGCTACAAATAGAAGAACTCGAATTATCATCCTTCCAAAATTGAATCAATTTTATGATTTGTTAAATCCAAATCTAGCAAAGAAATAATTTTTGGAGAAATAAAAATCCCGAATCTTGAATCAATCAAAATTCGGGATTTTTTATTTATATTTGAAGTGACCCGAAACTTAAATCATTGACAATCAGCATTTTATAAAAAGCTAAAACTTAAGTATTTTTCTTACGTGACCTTTCTCTTAAAAAAAGTCTTAACACTAAATCATATTATTATAAATGAGAAAAATAAACTTCATGAAACACTTCATCCTATTTTCCAGTATCCTTATCCTATTTTATAACAATACAATTACGGCACAAAAATCAGACAATAATTCTATCAAAGAAATGATAGAGAAATACAAAACTGATAATCGTGGACCATTCAAAGATATTCGATGGTTTTGTATGGACGGAACAGTCAATTTACCAAAAGAACCTTGCGCTGAATCTAAGGGAGCAGTCCAAAGAGCAAGACATAAAAGTGAAGTAGAAAAATTAGCTGAGACAAATCATATTTTCCTCGGACAAATATTAAGCAACACTTCTCGAACTGATTTTTGGGATGCAAATAATCAACATTCACGACTTAAACAATATCAATTAGAAAAATATCTGCGTGCGGTAGATGATGGATGGGTTTTGCAAAAAGGTCAATTCTACCGAGGGGCTTTTCAAGTGGAAGATGAAGAGGCTTGGGGAATTAATTTTTATGATTTGATACTTTCTGATCCAAATAAAATAATACAAAACTTCTACCTACTTCGACAATCTGCTAAAGATATTCCACACGTAGGAGACAATGATCATACTCAAAAAATTAGAGTATTGTCAAAAGTTATATCAGATAATTATAATCCTTTTTTCCAACTTCGAATAAAAATTCACGGGCAACCTGATGCTTCAGATATTGTTGCAAGTAAAGCATTTTTAGAAGAACACAAAACAAAATTAAAAAAGGATGATGTAATAAAATTTGAAGAAATGCTTTCCGAAATGGAAATCGTTTATCGTCCAATTGATTTAGCTAACCTCAACAAATATGTCACTCAAATTCCCAAGCAAAGCGACCTGCGTCAAGCCTTAGAAAAATATATTTATACTTTCAAAAACAATGATTTTAGTGTTGAAAAAATGAAAGCAACTTCAGAATTGATCTTCGATATACGCAAGGATATTTTAACTATTGGAAGGAGTAAAGGACGTATGGCTCTCTTGGATATTTCTATTGCCTTAGAGGATGTTTTGTTTAAAGGAATGAGTCAATGGACCACTTCTACCTATCAGGAAATGATGGAAAAAATTTATTATTTAGGAAAAGCAAGTACAGGTTGTGGATATTTGGAAATGTGGGAATGGGAAAAAATATCTGCTAGAATTCCACTATCAGAAAATAATGAGATAGCTATTGCAGACCTTGTCACTTGGCATGAAGAAGCCCGACGAATGGTAGAATGGAGCGCTGGAATGGCTAGAGGAGTTTATAAGGATGTGGTGGAAACCTACAGCGGTTTTGAGCCATTGGCTTATGGTTTTTTTGACGATAAAGTTCGATCTTCAATCTTGTTACCTTTAGGAAATACGGTGAGTGATTTGGGTAATGTAGTTGCAAAAGAAGCAGGATTTTCTAATCATATTTTAGACCTTACTAATCAAAGTAGTTTTCGTGGATTGAATCCTGGTTTTGCTTTGGGTGAGTTAGTTGTGGTGACTGGTTCGTCTGAAGAAATGGAAGTGTCAAAAGATAAAATTTACATTTTCCATAGCCCAGCTTCTGACCTCAAACCAGTTGCAGGAATTGCAACTGTTACGGAAGGAAATATGGTTTCGCATGTTCAACTTTTGGCAAGAAATCTAGGAATCCCTAATGCCGTTTTATCCGACAAAAATCTAAATGATTTGATAAAATATTCAGGAAAAAAAGTTTTCTATGCAGTATCCAACAAGGGAACGGTCATTATGAAATTAGAAAAAGATATGACTGAAGTAGAACAAAAATTATTTGAAATCAAAAAACGAAGTGAAGAAAAAATTCGAGTTCCAATTGATAAAATAGAACTCAAAAATACGGCAGTCCTAAATCTTAAAAATGTAAAATCAAGTGATTCAGGAATAACTTGTGGTCCAAAGGCTGCCAACTTAGGGCAACTCAAAGCAATGTTTCCAGACAATGTAGTGGAAGGAATTGTCATTCCATTTAGCATCTTTCGACAACATATGGATCAAGCGATGGATGACAAGGATGTAACTTACTGGGAGTTTCTTAACAATACATTTACAAGTGCTGCAGAAATAAAAAATGAAAAAGAATCGGAAGAATTTATGCTTCAAGAATTAGCCATATTTAGAGAAGCCATCAAAAAAATTCAGTTTCGATCTGACTTCATTATTGATTTAAGAAAAAGTTTTTCAAATGCATTGGGCAAAGAAATTGGTGAAATTCCAGTCTTTCTTCGAAGTGATACAAATATGGAAGACTTAAAAGATTTTACGGGGGCAGGATTGAATTTAACCGTTTTTAATGTGCTAGAAGAAGAAAGAATCATGAAAGGAATTCGAGATGTGTGGGCTTCACCGTACACCGAACGAAGCTATAAATGGCGACAAAAATACTTACTGAATCCTGAAAATGTTTACCCATCTATTTTGATAATTCCTAGCGTGGATGTAGAATATTCGGGGGTTTTGATCACCAAAGGCATCACTTCTGGCAAATCGGATGATATGACGATTGCCTTCAGCAGAGGAGCAGGAGGAGCTGTAGATGGTCAGGCTGCGGAGTCTTATTTGTTGACTGCCGACGGTAAAAATAATTTACTCTCCCCTGCTCGTGAGCCATCTTATCGAAGACTTCCAGCAACGGGTGGAACAACAAATGTTGCTGCTACTTTTGAAAAATCAATTTTAAATAATAAAAATTTAACAGCACTTCGGAAACTAACAGATGATGTCAATCGAATTTTGCCAACGACTCCTGGCGTAGAATCAACTGGACCATTCGACATGGAATTAGGTTTCCTAAATAACAAAATGTGGCTCTTCCAAATCAGACCTTTTGTCGAAAATAAAAATGCTAAAGGTGCTGCTTATTTGGAATCCATTACCCCTGAAATTTCTAGTAATAAAAGTGAAATCAATACTTCAGCAACTATTGAAGACTCCATCGAAACAACAAATATAGAAACGGAATCTATAGATAAAGATTCTAATTCACTCTTGTATTGGTTTTATGCATTAGGTGCTTTATTAATTGGACTTATTATTTTTTTAATGAAAAAAAAGAAATAAAATGAGGTTTAAAATATTATTGTTAATTCCAGTTTTCTGCATGGGATTTACTTTTTCAAATAACGATTATCCGATTGATGGATATGACTCCACAGGAATTAAAAGACTCAAAAGATTACAACTTATTGAGGAAGGAACACTCGATGGAACTAAAGTTCTCAAGGGAGCAACTAAGTCAATTCAGGATATTAGATTAAATTTGCCTACTGTCCCACCCTATGATTTAGAAGCCATGTTTCAGCCTGACCCTGCGCTGCAAAAAAAATTGAATGGTCTCTTTCCAAACCTAGATGAAAGTTATTCCGTCACCTTGATGGACATCACAGAAGGCAAACCAACTCGCTTCGCTAAACGTCAAGAAACTCGACAATTCCAACCTGGAAGTGTTGGAAAAATAGCTGTCGCAGTTGGCCTATTTAATGAGTTAAATAAAATATATCCTTACTCATTTGAAAAGCGAAGGGAGTTAATGAAAACACGTTCGGTGAAAGCTGGGCCTTGGGGCGTATTCGATGAACATACTGTTCCATTTTACGATATTGAAACTCAAAAATTAGTCAAACGTCAAGTTGCTCAACCTGATGTTTTCACCCTCTTCGAGTGGGTGGATCATATGCTTTCTGTTAGCAATAATGGAGCAGCAGCTATTGTGTGGAGAGAAGCTATCTTGATGAATATTTTTGGAAAAGATTATTCAACCTTGACTCAGGAGCAAGCGGATGAATATTTTAAAACTACTCCAAAATCTGTCTTGATGGATTTACAATTGGAAGTCGTGAACGCTCCTTTGCGACAGCTAGGAATTGGTGAAGACGAATGGCGATTAGGAACGATGTTTACTCGTGGAGCTTCAGGAATTATTCCAGGTAAAGGAGGCAGTACTGGTTCACCTCTTGGCATGATGAAATTTTTAGTAGCGCTAGAAAGAGGCGTGGTCATCGATTACTTATCTAGTTTGGAAATCAAAAGATTGATGTACATGACTGACCGAAGAATTCGATATGCTGCCAACAAATCCTTGGATGAAGCAGCCGTTTATTTTAAGTCAGGAAGCTTGTATAGTTGTGATAAAGACAAAGGTGGTGATTGTGGAAAATACAAAGGGAATGTGAAAAATTTTATGAATTCAGTTGCGATTGTAGAACAACCTGATGGAACAACTTATCTAGTCACATTGATGACCAATGTTTTAAGTAGAAATTCAAATACTGATCATAATATGTTGGCGGGGAAGATTGATAAATTGATCAGAGAACTTTGAAAAATATTTATTTGGAATCGGATCTCTTAAGGAGCAATCGATTTGTAAGTTGCTGAAAATGCATGAGGGGTCGGATCTCTAATCTGATGCCTAATTTCTTCTTAATTTTTTAATAAAATCGCATTCGCAAAATTTCGAATTTTCTCATTTTTACTCATCGAGTATTCTTTTGCCAAAGGCAGATATTTTGGATTATCCAATTGTGCGATAAGATATAAAACTGCAATTTTTATTCGAACATCTCTACCTTTCATTAACATGCTAAAACATTGAAATTCATCTGGAATGTTTAAATCCAAATTTCTAATTGCATCCTCTGTAATCGTTTCGATCATAGCCGTTTCTACAAGTGGGATTAATACCTTTTTCAAATTAGGCTCTAATAAATTATCCAAAAACTCTACTGCATTTACTCGGAAATCTGGTTTATTGCTTTTCAACCCTTTATAAATAGTTACAATATCTTCAGACTCATATTTCAATCCTAGTAGTCTAAAAATACGCTCTAAGTTTCGGTCTAACTTTTTCTCCAACAAATCAATCAAACTATCTCGACCATCTTTTTCTTTTGCTTCCTGACTATCTATATCCGTAATATTATTACTTTTTACAATATTAGATTGAACATATAAAACTGATAAAGTATCTTGAAAAAGAGTAGCTTCTGTCAAAATACTATGTACAATATCTTTTTTGCTAAACTTCAAATAAGGGAAATTATTCCGCAACATATTCAATCCTCGCAATGCTTCCAACCGCACAACATGATCATCATAATCAAATAACTCAAACAAAAAATCGACTGCTTCCTGCGTTCCATTTTTCTTTACTACGGAAGGAATCACGCGCAAACTTTCTAGCCCTATTTCTCCATCTTGAAATTTATTTTTTAAAGTTGTAACAATGCTTTCACCAAAATTATTTAAGGCTAAAATAGCTTGTTCTTTTTGTTCAGCATTAGCTAATAACCTTATCAAATCTTCAATAAAAACGGGGTTTAAAGTCTTTCCTGCTGCAATAATAGCATCGTTAACTATTTCCTTATTTCCATCCCAAAGCACAGTTTTTAAATAGGAAAAAAATGTAGGAACATTAGCATAACCTATCGCCTTAATTACACTCAATCGACGTTGGGTTTTCACTTCATCATTTGAAATATGTGGCAACATATTCAATTGCTCCTGTATCTTTTTTTCTAGTCCAAATTGTTTCTGTTGAACAAAGTTGCCTCTAGTTTCTTTGGCTACACTTACCAATGCTGCACCTTTAATTTTTTCATCTTTATCTTCCAAATATTGATTAATCAGTTGGACTTTATTTTCCGGAGATCGCTGTATTAAATATTCAAACGCAGCTATTTTTACTTTTTGAAAAGGGTCATTAGTCATTTTTTTTACCTCTTCCGAAATATTATGATTGGAGTAAAAGTAAAGACTTTGCAAAGCTGATGCTCGAACTTCACTTGATTCATGTTGTAGTAATTTTCGAGTACTTTCAAAAAATCGTTCGTGATTTAACTCTTTAGTTTTGGATAGCGTAAAAAGGATTTGTTTTTCTTTTCCTTGTTCTAAAACTTTTTGCAAACCACCTAAAACAGACTCTTTGGATATGTCGAATTCTCTTTTGGTTGATGTTTTATCTGGTTCGCTTAATTTGAGTTTAAACGATTTTAAATACTCTTTCCTCACCAAATTGGCAAAGGTCAACCAAACAAATAAAAGTATAATAATCAGTAAACTTATTGCATAAGTTGAAAGCTTTAAACCATCTATTATAAAAATTAAAATCAACCCACTTATGCCTGTTGCCACACTATCCACAAAGACATCAATAAAGGTTTTCGTTTGATTTTTCAACTCAACTGGCAAAGGTAAAATCAATAATTCCATAGCAGCTTTGTTGACAGATTGTTTGAGACTTCCATCTGACATTTTTAAAAATACAGCTGCCATCAACATTTCTGGAGCAACTAATAAAATGATTGCTGCGATTAAAATTAAGGTGGGTAAAAAGAATAATGAAGTCCCTACTCCAAAAGTTCCAACAACTCGTCTTGTCAAAAACAATTGTAAAAACAATGAAATTACGTTAAAAGTGGAAAACCAAAATCCAAAAAAAACAGTCAATTCATCCGTGTCAGGAATCAAGGCAGAAGCGACTCCTCCAAACTGATAATCTACTAATTTGGCTACCACTACACTTACTCCAACGATACAAGCTATGTAAGTCAAATGCCTAGATTTAGAAATCAAAGCAAGAGGATGACTCGAAAATCCTTTGGTTCTTTTTTTCTGTTGAAATTGGGTTTGAGTATCCACTACATTCTCGCGCCATACTTTTCGAGTAATCGGAATGCACAATGAAAGAATAAAAGCACAAACAAAAGGAAGGTTTTCGCTGCTCATTATTTGAGCTAAAACAGAAGTTAAATATCCTCCAAATATTCCACCTGCAATTGCTCCTGCTCCAACGAAACTAAACAACCGTTTGGCTTCTCTTGCATTAAAAACCATATTGGCTAAAACCCAAAATTGGGAAGCCGTCAACAAGGCAAAAATCGCTACGAAAATATAAAAGAGATATAGGGTTACTGTTTCAAAAATATTTAAACGCAAAAAAAATCCAAAAAACAAAAGGCAAATCACCGAGCCAATTAATGTCCCTGAAATGATTTTATGAAGGGTAACTTTTGTCAAAATTCTAGAGTACAATGTAGAAACTACTCCAGCAAAAATAGCCACTAAAATAAAAGCAAACGGTAAACTCTCTACTCCAAACTTCGATAAAAATAATGCATTGACAGTTGGCTTTACAATCAACAAAGTCGATATGATTAAGAAAATATAGGCTTGCATCAATAAAGCACGAGTATACTCCCCTTCCCGCAAATCAAATGATTTTCGTAAAAAAAACTGAAACGCTTCTTTCTTATTTCCCATACCTTTTATTAGAATGTTTAAAATCCATTATTTCAAATATAAAAATTAATCATTTGTAAATAAGATAAAAAACCCGAAGTTATTGGACAACTTCGGGTTTTTTATTTTCCAAGAAGGAAAATGATTGAATTAGGATTACAAGAGAATTACTTTCTTGCAAGTATCTTTTTGTTGGAATCCAACACTTTCTCTACCTCCAAAACAAGCTGTCTAATAATTGATTCACCTTGTGCATCTTCCAACAAAGCTACTAAAATATATTGCCGTTCTGGCCCCCAAACTAATGCTGAATCAGAGTGGAAATTTCGCCAAGAACCTGACTTCCGATACACTTGTGCCTCAGGTGCAATTCTATCTAAAGTGTTGACAAATTTGTGGTGCAACTTTGGATCATGCATAATGCCTAACATTTGTTCTGAACGTTGCTCACACACCAATTGTCCATGCACCAACATATAATAGAATCTGCAAACTTGAGATACCGATGCTCCATGACTTATTCCATGGATTGGATCAGGGTTTCTTTTTCCAGCTGCTGCATATCTTTTTCCAACCCACAATCCACCACCACATTCTTCATCATACAAATCATATTTTGGGTCAGTTAATACTGCTTCGATTTTTTCAAAACCAATTCGGTCAATCATTCGAGTGGTAGCTTGATTGTTCGATTTTGCAATCATCAATTCCATGTCTACTTTGACTTCGTTAGTTTCTTCTAGTTCCCCTTTTTCCAACGCATCCATTGCTGCAAGCAACACCGCAATCTTTGGCAAACTAGCTGCATACATCATATTATTGCCATTGACTCTAGCGAATTTGATATTATTCATATCTCTCAAATCAACCAAACCTACTGACATTTTCTTATTCGCAATTAGTTTCGCCCATTTTTTATTGGACTTTAATTGCTTGAGCAATTGGTCTTGAAGATTATTATCAACCATTTCCCGTAAAGGTTTTAAATCTCCACCTGATAGTGAACATGGGATAGGATTGTATGAGTTATTTTGTGCATTTATCGAAAATGCCAAAAATAATAAAGCAAAAGCTTTAAGGATTTTTTTCATATTTTTTTTTGATTACCAGTTTTGTACTCTTCCTTTTTTTATAATTGCTTCGATGTATTCATCTGCTATTTATACTTCCCGAATCCAAAAGATTTCAAGAGGTATAAATAGCATTTTCGAATTTAATTTTTTGAAAAAAGGGAAGAGAGTTAATTAAAATAAATTCTCGTTAAAACATTTAAAATCAAAGGGTCTTCACTTGTAAAACTTACTTTGATTTAGAGAATAAAATTACGCTATTCCTACATCAGTTTATTTTATTTTTAGTTAATATTTTAGTTAAATATTAGCGCATATCTCTAAGTAAAAAGGTGCTTTTGAGATGCCCTTTTTCTTTTTTAAAATAAACCTTTAATAAAAGACTCTTTTTCATTTTTTGGTCACACTCCCATTTTTG
The DNA here is from genome assembly GCA_905480595.1 of uncultured Saprospiraceae bacterium. Taxonomy (GTDB): domain Bacteria; phylum Bacteroidota; class Bacteroidia; order Chitinophagales; family Saprospiraceae; genus CAJQQY01. The sequence continues at coordinate 10,846 of CAJQQY010000049.1, forward strand.
CTCAAAAAAATAGCCTATGGGAAAATTCTCCATAGACTATTAATAGATAACGAAAATTTAATAATATCTGATAAGTACAATCCTCTAATGAATGGACTATACTTTTATTTTTTTTCTAAAAGTGTTTTACTTTACAATCCCCAAATGCAAAATCCTCCCTCCTGTTTGATTAATCGGACTTACACTTTTCCCAATCACCACACCATCTTCTGGAGCAAAATACTCCTTCACCACATCTCCAAATATATTCCTCATTGTAGCTATCAGTTCTCCCTTTTTCACCATTTGAACTACCTTCGGATATACGGTCATAATTCCGCCCGTATCAGTATAAATCCAATATGAATGTTTGCAAATAATCGTCTCCTCTTCAGGTTCATCATATTCACAATCTTGCATATCAAAATGTCCAAGCACATTATAAATTCCTGTTAGCCCATCTCGAATCAAACCTTTTTGAAAAGTATTTGGATTACCTACTTCAAGCGTAATAGCTTTAATTCCCATTTCATCAGCGGTACCTCGAAGCGTACCATCACTTGGAGGATTATGAACAATGATTTGAGCATTTTGCAACTGCGCCATTTTGCGTACTGTCTCATCTCCCATATCAGCTCTGATATAGTAAGAATTGACTCGGCCATTACTAGCCGTATGCAAATCAATGAGGTAGTCAAACTCTTTGATGAGCAGATTAACCACTCTCCATGCATAGATTTGGCTAACTGTTCCGTTAGGCTTTCCAGGCATGATATGATTGAGATCTGTTCCGTCAATAAACCTTCTTATTTTTCGATGAAGAGAAGGCATATTAATTACAGGAACACCCACAATTGTTCCTTTTAATTCATTTAAATTGATTTCTTTAAAAAGTCGTTGAATTACTGGAATCCCATTTAATTCATTTCCGTGAACAGCAGCAGTTAATCCCAAAACTTTCCCATCTTTCATTCCTTTAGCCACCATGATTGGAATATGTATAGGTACACCGATTCCATCTGTCACTAACTTTAACCAATATCTCGAAATCGTTCCACGTTCAATTTCATCAACTTTTAATTCATCGATAAAATTTGCATTCTCTTCAATTTGATACAGCATTCTTTTGTATTATTTTAAATCTTATAAAATTCCAAATCTGGTCGGTTGTTGCTTTAATCAAAGGTTTGCCTTGCTGTTTTTCCATTTGTGGAATTCCCCCGATGCTGGTAGTATTGATTTCTGAAAGTATCCTTTTTCCATCATCACCCACTAAGGTGTCCACACCATACATGACAATTCCTAATTTTTCCAAAGTCGGATTTATTCGATTTACAATTTTTATTTCATCAGCATCCGCTTCTGCAAAAGTAGAACTTCCACCCATCGCAACATTGCAAATCCAAGAATCTTTTGGAGGTAGTCGAAGAGATGCCCCAATGATTTTTCCATTGACGACCACAATACGTTTATCTCCTTCCGAAACATTTTTTAAAAACTTAACACCTAAGTATTCGAACTTTGTATTTTTTAGTTTTTGAAAAAAATCATTCAAGGACATTTCATTTTTTCCATCCCAAACTTTATCTCCCTCAATTCTTACAATTCCTTTCCCACCATAATCTCGAAACGGTTTTAATACAATTGGGAACTGTTGTGAAAACGCTAAAATGTCTTCTACCGAATTACATATTTTCATCGGCGCGCACACTTCCGGAAAGTTAAATAAAAATTCTTTACTACCCGTTTGATAAATACCATCAGGGTCATTGATGAAAATTAGGTTTGGATATTTATGTTTTAAAAAAATCAAAAATGGTTTTGAAAGTGGC
>CAJQQY010000050.1 GCA_905480595.1 uncultured Saprospiraceae bacterium
GGCATAATTAGAAAGTGGTGCATGCATATATTGTCGTAAGATTTGGTAAGACAAGACTTCCCTTAGAAAGGAAGGATCTTTAGCCACATTACTCAACTTGATATCAGTATAAGCTTCGTATTGATGATCTTTATAAGTGTCTAATTCGATGTGAAATGGATTCTTTACTTGATTAGATTGGTAAGTACTATTGCCTTTATATTTGACGCCGACGCTATCGAATACTTCGCCATTGATACTGACGCTTTCCGCTAGGATGTAATCGCCAGTCGTAGCGTAAGCATTGTCGAGTAATTGATCCCAGTTGTTTTGGGAGAAAGTAATTTCAATCGTTTGAACTGAATTTAGGTCATAAAAATCTTGACCAAAACTAATTGTTCCTATTAAAACTAAGAGAGAAGTTAGTAAATTCTTCATATTGAATTTGTGTGAATTTAATTTTTTACAAATGTATAAAAAAGGGGTGATTCAGTATTTTGAACCGCCTCTTTTATTAAGACAATTGAAAGTCTAAAAGCCCTACTTTTTTTTGAGAAAAAATGAAAGAATAATTCGGGTTACAATTTTTTTGAACCATATAAGGCATTTAAGATACATATAAGTCTCCATCGTGGGAATCTTAATAGTACCTTAAATGCCTTATATGATTATTTTTTTTGCGAGTTTATAATCACACCTCTTCAAAGAAAGTAACCCGATTTCCACTTGGATCAAAAAGCGAAACTTCCGAAGTATTCCAAGCCGTTTTGCGAGTGATTTTTCCAGGGGGAATTAGTCCTTGAGCAGTTAATTCTTCAAAAAGCGGTTCGATATTTTGCACTTGAAATTTTAAATCAGTACTCGTCATATCGTTAGGAAACTGAAATTGCATATGAAAAAATAAACCTCCACGACCCAAAACGACGTAATCAATTCTCCCTTCTGAATAAGTTGAACTATCATAGACATTTTTAAAACCTAATTTATTTTCATACCATTCGATATCGCGTGGGACGTCAGCGGAAGCGAGGACGGGGGAGAGGTGAAGGAATCTGGTGGTGGAATTATTACTCATACGCATGATTTTTTCTTAGAAATAATTTGATTTAATTTTTTCATAAATACGATCAATCATTTCCTCTACAATTTCTCTTTCTTGTAAAAGTTCACTTCGATCATAGTTTAAGAGTTCCTGAGGAATAGCTCTTCGATCTCCATTGAAATCTAATTTTATCTTCTTAGTTTCCATTACTTCTTGAAAAAATTTTCCTGTCAAATCACAACTCGAAGAGTTAGATTTAGGATTAAGTTCTACGCGCCATCTTGCTACTTTAATATGTGTATTGGTTGTTACAGTTCCTGATACACGTTCCATAACAGGAACTTCCACCGTTCTGTCACCTCTGGTTTCGCTTCGAGTACCTGTCTGAATTTCTTTTTGATAATTTCGAGAATTTGCCTTAAGGTCTTCAATGATAGATAGTGGATCAAAAGATATTTCAATATCACAATCAATAGAAGTTGAATTCGGGTTCTCGAAATGTATTTTTTTAAAACTCCGATTTAATCTTTCAAGCTCTCGTAATTTATTTTTAACCAAAGATTCATATTTCTGATCTGCAGACATTCTTACAGTAAGGTTATATTTAATTAGGGAAAAGTCTAAACTTACTTTTTGGAGTGAATCTAACAAGGAATTATTTAATCCATACTTTGATGCTTTTTCAAAATGAGCAAATGCAACTCTTGACTTTGTTTTATCTTGCGTGCTAAGAGCAGCTTCCAATTGTTCTTGACCAGAGTTAAAATGACTAGTTTGTAATTCTTCTCTTAGTTGTGTTTCTGTTTTATTTAGCTCTTCTAATTTTCCCATAAAAGAAAGATCCATATATGGTTTTGCATCATTGAGGTAACCAATTAATTTCGCTTGAATGGAATGATTTTGTTCTTTTTTTGAAAGCTCATTGTCGCCCGAAATAGTATTCATTTTGAGCGTCTCTTGTTCCATTATTTTGGCAAGGGATGTATTTAGGGAAGATTTCGTTTTGCTACTACTCTTACCTTTTTTTAGTTTTTTCAGAGCAGAAGAAAATTGTTTTTCGTAACTACTATTACTTGTTTTTTGAGTACTGGAACAATTGGAGGTCAAAAAAACAAATAGAAGTAGAATAGGGAAGGGGGAGAAAATGAATTTCATGAATTTTATATTTTTCGTTTTGTTAACTTATTATTAGATCATTACTAAGAAGGATTGCATCTCTTTTTTTTGGAAAAACAAGATGTCAAAATTAAATGTAATATAATCCTTTAGAATTTATTCGTAGTAAATTAGTTGGAACAAAGTACCCGAAATGTAGCAATTACCTTATTGCAAAATAGGTAGCTGTATTTTATTCTTTTTCCCAACTTTGTAATTCGATTAAATTTCCTTCGGGATCTCGTGCATACACAAATGTAATTTTTCCTACACCATTAATTACTCTGCTAGTAACTTCTCCATTTTTTTTGCCACCATTGTCTACAATCTATTAGAGCGTTTAGTTTCATTTTACTTTAAACCTTAAAACTGTTTTCAATTTATCCGCAGCTACTTTTCTAAAATCACTCAGGTAAATTTCACGATGATCTTTCGCCAATCTAGTTAAGTTATTTTCCTCCGCAAACTCTTCCATGATTTTAAAAGTTGCTGGCTCGTTATCAAAACTTCCAAGGTGCATCATTTGCACACATTTTCCATCTTTTATTTTTTCAAATTTCACTTTTTCTAAAAAAGGATTTGGTTTCTTTTTCTTCGCTAGCTCCAACATTTTATTGAAAAAATTACGATCCACAAAGTCAGGTTGTCGAATCATTAATTTAAAAACAAAATCTTCTTTGTTAATCGTACCATTGAATTTTTTTATGGCTTCTTTATTAAGACTCCAAATTCCTTCGAGCGGATAAACAGTAAAATCAACATAATCTTTTGGTGGATCTGTTTCCTTTTTTAAAGTCATTTTTATAGCATAGGCAACTGCGTACAAGGCGCCGATATGTTCGGCAAATGATTCCTCCGCAGGACTGCCTTCTCCTTCGATGGTGAGGAATTTGAATGCGGGAACATCGATGACTTCTGGTTTATTTTTAGGAAAATAAACATCCTTTTCTTTTTTTCTCCATTCATGTTTCATGTCTAATTCTTTTTGGTGTTTTTCAAATTAAAAATATGGAGCAAAAATAAAATACGAGCGTGACAACCCTATGGCAACCCTTTTTAATTTTTTCTTTTTCGATATTCATCCCAAGCTCGCGTTCCTCCATAAATTTGATCTCCAATGACTAAAAAATCGAAGAAACCCATTTCTTCAGTTTTGAAAACATGTTCCCAAGTTTGACCATCATCAGAAGATCGATGAATGCCGTAATTGTTACTGAGGATTAAGTATTCTCCAAGTTTGACGATTTCATAAATATATGAACCAGCCCTAGGGGCATAAATTGTTTCATTCCAAGTTTCTCCCCAATCATTAGAATAAATTAAATCTCCATTTAAAACTAACTCAATGATTTTTTTTCCAATATTATGGGTGTAATGAACAGCACCTTCTTGTCTAATCCAATTCCAATCTTTACCGTTATTTTTTGAAAGTAAAGTTCCTTGACTTGTTCCTGCTATTAGATTTTCTTCAAAAGAATAGATACTTAAAGTTTGAGCTTTTACTGATGTGGGGTGCCAATTTTTTTCATCTTTTGAAAGTATAAAAATGCCTTCATCTGTTCCTGCGAATAAGTCATTTTTATATTTCCAGATAGACTGTACATTTAGATTGGGTAAATTATTATTTAAATTAATCCAGGTCTCGCCATCATTATCGCTAGCGAAAATTCCATTTCGATAAGCTCCAATATAGATGGTGTTTTCGGAAATGTGGAGTGCATTAATTTTTTGAGTGGGTAGTGTTTTTCCAATTTGCGTCCAATGAGTTCGATTTTGGCTGCTGATTAAAATTCCTACATTATCAGTTGCCATGACGATTTCATTTCCTTTTTTTTCTAAAAATGAAACTTGTATTTCATCCATCAGATTTCCACTTGTGTTGATCCAAGTTTCTCCAAAATCATTAGAAAGGAGCAATGGTTTTCTTGAAGTTTGGTTAATGGAATTTTTTGGAAAAAAACTGGGCGATGGTTTTTCGACTTGATCTACCGTCGTTTTTGTTGGAGTTGGTTGATTACTGCATGCAATGGTTTGTAGGATGACAAAAAGAAAGATCGAAGCTTTTAATAATTTCATTGATTGAGATTTTTATATTTTTCTCTAAAGTATAAAAATAAAGGTAAGCCTCCAGCAATCCCAAAAGCGAATGTATAAATCCAAATGAGGTAAACATTCTTCATGTTGTATTTTTTGGATTCACGATAAGACCAAACTAAAAATAGCATTACCACAAATAATAAATCAATGGCAAATGCCGAAGAAATATTATTGGCAAACATACCATGAAATGTATCAATAGGGTAGCGGTACAATAAATAGTTTCCGGATTCGAAGGATTCTTTTAGGACAAAGATATTGGGAAGGATTGTTCCAATAATGGTTAATAGTAAAAATGTTTTTTTCATCATTGAATTATTTATTATTTAAGGACTACGGAGAAGCATCAACGGATGCTTCCCAAGCTAAAATTCTGAACATATTTTAGAGAATTTATATTTGAATAACAGTCTCCTAGTACGTAGATTGGTTTTTAGTTTAAAATCAGGTAATTTTAATAAAATAACTCATCACTTTTCATGTACGATTAAATTTTTACAGTTTTCGTCTTGACCTTCATTGTTTTAATTCCTGGAAATATTCTTCAAGCATGTGGCGACCCACTAGGTTCCCCTACTTTATTGAGTGTAATTGCACAAGCCAATCATCCATTTAGTGATCCCCAAAAAGTTTGTACTGGTTTTATCATGCGTTCGAGCGTGATCTCAGGTTGGTCTTGTATACAGGTGGAAGCTTTCAGGGGAGAAAAAAAAATGAAAATACCAGCAGTTTTATAATACGTGTGTATATTGTTATAAGTGCGCTGAATCTTTTGATAATTGTCAATGTATTTCATTGAATACTGATTTATTAAAATACACTTGCTAAAAACTAAAAGATGATTTTAAATAAACGGTATTTCTTTTAGTATTTCTAGGGATTAAATTTTCAAAAAAATTGAGATATCCTCCAGTCAGTTTTAATCGATCTTTTTCAAATATCTTCCAATCAAATTGAATGAATTGGTTGATTTGAATCTGTGGTTTTAATTTTTCTAATGGAATAATTTTATCCTCAAAGTTTAAAGTTGACGATTTTGGAGAAATAAGATCCTCTTCAATTCCAATAAAAATTTCTATTGGAAGATTGCCATTAAATTTCCATCCGATGGACTGACAAGCTTTAAATTGAAAAAAATTAGTATTGATAGAACCTGGAAAGGAAGTCCTATTTCCTTTTTTAAAATCTAAAAATTGAATATGATTTCCATTTCCAAAATTAATTCCGGAATTCATTGTTAACCCAGAAGCCAATTCTTGAGAAATATCAAAACCTATAAAATCAATACTTGTAAATTGGTTGTTATTTTCCTTGAAGTTCAAATCAGTTACATCTGAATAATCCTCCCAATAGATTATTTCTAAAATATCCTCTTTAGAAATATTTGGTGAAAATTGACTTTCTTCAATGGCTAAATAATTAATTGAATAATTAGTAACAGTAGTTATGGTAACTGGGATTTCTGGTGATGTACATCCATTAGCATCTATAACTTGTAAGAGATAAGTTCCTGAGCCTGGAAGGTTATAAACAAAGGAATTGGGATCAAAAGAAGTTCCGACAACATTTCCATCCAACAAAAATATCCAAGGAGCTACGGATGGATATGGCGTAATTACATTTACAAAAACTTGAAAACCAACAACATTTAAAGCCATATCAAGAATTTCATAATCTTGAGTCACTTCCACATCTATTACTTGAGAGCAACTTCCAGGAATGGAAATATCTTGAGATTGGAAAGTATACATTCCGGATGGCAGTAGCGGTAAAGTAACCACTTCTCCAGGGGTTGCTTCAATATATTGAGATCCTGATCCTCCAAAAACATCTATTCCAATTGGGCCTGACCCTGGGGAATTTGCAACAAATGTAATACTTCCGCCTTGACTGCAATCTTCTGGAATAATCTCTATAACATTAACAAAATCGAAAGGATCTGAACCAACAATAATATTATTAATAATCTCACAACCAGTATTAATAGCCGTCGCTGTTACAGTATAACTTCCTGGCGATAACCCAGAAGCAGTTTGTCCAGTTTGTCCATTTGACCAATTATAATTGAAGCTCGTTAAAGGGTTGATAGTAATAGTAGCTGTTCCATCTCCAATTCCACACAAAGAGTTCGTTGCGGTAATAGAATTGGTAAATATTCCACAATCAAAAGCAATAACAGTTACCGTTGCTGAACAATTTGAGGAGTTGCCAGAATCATCAACTACCGTTAAAGTTACTTGATTTTGACCAATATCGGAACTGGTAAATGTAGAAGGTGTTACTTCAATTGTTAAATTACTACAGTTATCAGAACTTCCATTATTTACCATATCTGGAGTAATCGTCGCAGTCCCAGTTACATCAATTTCAATCGTGATATCTTGGCATACGGCAGATGGAGCGATCTGATCTACTACTGTAACAGTTGAATTACAGGAGGCGGTATTTCCGGAATCATCGGTGACCGTCATCGTTACAGTCTGAGTACCTATATCTGAGCATGTAAATGTATTGTTATCTATTTCAAAGGTTACTTGACTACAGTTATCTGTT
>CAJQQY010000051.1 GCA_905480595.1 uncultured Saprospiraceae bacterium
AATTGAGTTGACTGATTTAGGGTTAGCTTCATTTTTTGGATATGACCATACAGGAGAAATAATTGGTTCAGATGTAACATTTGACGATTTTTTCACATCCACAAAAGTTACAAAGTTTGGAAATACAATTCGAGACTTCCCTGTAGCTCCTTTCCGTCCAAACTATACAGCAGCATACGTTCAAGATAAATTCACTTATAAAGATATCATCTTTAGATTAGGTGTACGTGTGGATAGATATGATGCAAATACAAAAGTATTAAAAGATCCACTTTCATTGTATGACATCAAAGATGCAAATCAATTCTTCTCTGAAGAGGATAATGCGAACCAAGTTAGACCGCTTAATATTGGAGATGATTATAAAGTATATGTAAATGGACCAGATGACAATACTGTAAAAGCATACCGTAACGGTGACGATTGGTTCTTTGCTGATGGAAGCGCATCTAACGGAGGTAACGTAATTTTCGGAACGGCTCCAAGATATGTTCAATACAGTAACTCACTTGCAAATGGTAACTGGATTAAGGATAGTTCTTATGATCCAAATGATGGATTCGAAGATTATGAGCCACAGATTAATGTAATGCCTCGTTTGGCTTTTTCATTCCCTATCTCAGATGTGGCAAACTTCTTTGCTCACTATGATATTTTGGTACAACGTCCTCCAGGAAATAATATCGCAACTGCGTTAAATTATTACTACTTCGGAGATGCAGGAAGAACGCCAGAGAGTAATCCAAATTTGAAACCAGAGAGAACAATTGATTATGAAGTTGGTTTCCAACAAAAATTGACAAACTCTTCTGCATTAAAAGTATCTGCTTATTACAAAGAGATGAGAGATATGATTCAGATTAGAGATTTCTTGTACTTACCTTCTGATTTAAATATTACATCTTACACAGGTTTTGATAATCTTGATTTTGGAACAGTTAAAGGTTTCACTTTTCAATATGATTTGAGAAGAACAAAGAATGTTACTTTGTTAGCAGCTTATACACTTCAATTTGCAGATGGAACAGGATCAAATTCTGAATCATCAAGAAACTTAGGAAGTAGAGGAAATATTAGAAACCTTTTCCCATTATCATTTGATGAAAGACACCGATTCAATATCGCAATGGATTACAGATATGCGTCAGGAAGAAATTACAATGGTCCAGTTCTTTTTGGAAAAGATATCTTAGCTAATGCGGGTGCTAACCTTCAAGTAATAGCTGTTTCAGGAAGACCATATACAGCTAAATTAGTTCCTACATCATTCGGTGGTGAAGGTACAATAGGTGCATTAAATGGAGCAAGGTTACCTTGGAACTTTACAGTTAATATAAGAGTAGATAAAAGTTTCAGAATATATACTCCACAAGAAGCAGGTAAGAATCCTATTAATTTAAATGTATATGTAAGAGTTCAAAACCTATTAGATAGAAGAAACTTATTAGGTGTTTATTCTGCTTCAGGATCTCCTACTGATGATGGATTCCTTACATCTTCAATTGGACAATCTGTATTACAAGGTGTAGTTGCTGATGGATTAGAAGACTTCTACATTCCTTCCTATACTTGGAGAATGTTGAATCCTGGATTCTTTACATTACCAAGAAGAATTTATATAGGAGCAAGTTTTGATTTTTAATAGAAAATAGAATAATTCTGTAGTTGATTTTTTTGTAATCAACTACAGAATTCAATAATAGACAAAGAATTATAAACGTAAAAAAAATATAGTCATGCGTAATTTAAAATATTTACTTTCTGTGGCTCTGTTGTTGGGAATATGGTCTTTTTCTTATGCGAATATTAATCCAAATATGCATGGAAAAAATGCTAATGCTTCTAACACAGCAGCAACATTAAGAATGGATTGTGCCCAAGGTACATCCAAAGTTATTCAATCCATCAATAATGTAAGAGCTATGTTATTGAATGGTGGAGATATCTGGTGGGATTTGGCTGATGGCCAATATGTAGTTCCAAAAGTAGAACCAGGATTGCCAGAGGTGTCTTCTATTTTTGCTGGAGCTGTATGGATCGGTGGATTCACAGGTTTACCAGATAATCCTGTTTTGAAAATGGCAGCAATTGATTACCGAAGTGGTATTAGTAATGATTTTTTCCCTGGACCTCTTACAGATGTAGGTACAGTTGGATTTGATACTTGTGCTAATTGGGATAAACACTTTAAAGTATTAGGTGAAAACATCGCTCTTCATATCAAGAACTGGGAACTTGCGAAAGCAGAAGGAAGAACAGAACTTGACCCAGGAGAGATTCCTGCAGACGTTCTAGGGTGGCCTGCAAAAGGAAATGATTTTTTCTTTGATGTGCATGGATTTGATTTACCAGATGAGTCTACAAGTTCTCAAGGATTTGGATTCTTTTATGATAACTATGATCCTTCGACTAATATTCCAAATGAGATTGATGTGTATGAACCACACTTAGGAGATTTTCCAAGAATCGATATTACTAATTGTGAAGTTGAAACAATCGGACAAGCTCAGTATGCAGATGAAATGTATTTCTGGATTTATAATGATGCAGGTGGAAACCATACTGCTTCACAAGGTGATCCAATTAGAATGGAAGTACAAGTTCAATCTTTCGCATGGAAAACTAATGATGAAATCAATGATATGACTTTCCAAAGATATAAGTTGATTAATCGGGCACAAGATCCGATTGACAGTTGTTTCTTTGCTGTTTGGGTAGATCCAGATTTAGGATGTTATACTGATGATTACATTGGAAGTGATACAACAAGAAGTTTAGCATATGTATATAATGAGGATGCATTAGATGGAACAACTGGATGTCAATGTAATGGAGGTGTGGCTACTTATTGTGATGAAATTCCATTATTAGGAATTGATTACTTTAGAGGGCCTAATGCACCTAAAGTATACGGAGTAGATTCAGTTTTACGAAATCCACAAAATGGAGAGCCAGCTGATGTTCTTTTACCTTTAGGTATGTCTTCTTTTATTTATTATAATAATGGTGGTGTTGGTAATCCTCCTCCAGGAACAACAGATCCAAATACACCAGCAGAGTTTTATAACCTGATTTCAGGTTCGTGGCCTAATGGTGCTCCATTAACTTATGGTGGAGATGGATTTATGTCAGGTGGAGAGGTTGTTAAATATGCTTTCCCTGATGCACCAGATGATCCATCAGGATGGACAATGTGTACAGAGAATTTACCATTTGGAGATAGAAGAACACTTCAAGCATCAGGACCATTTACTTTGGTTTCTCAAGCAGTCAATGAGTTGATTGTAGGAGTTGTATGGGTACCAGACGTAGCGCATGCTTGTCCTAATATTGCTCCTTTATTATCAGCGGATGATATTGCACAAGCATTATTTGATAACTGCTTTGATATTACAGATGGACCAGATGCACCAGATCTAGATTTCGTAGAATTAGATCGAGAAATTATTATGATCTTGACTAATGGAGATCCTTTATCTACCAATAATTCTGGAGAAGGTTACTCTGAAATTGATTTGCAAGCTCCACCTCAATTACCAGAAGATGTTAAATCTTACAATTTTGAAGGATATAGAATTTATCAATTAACAGAACCAAACGTGAGTCCTGCAGAGTTTAATACTAACCCTGATAAAGCTCGATTAGTAACTTCTGTTGATATTAAAAATGGAATTTCTAAAATTTATAATTGGAGTCCAGAGTTCAATCCAAGTGATCCAACAGATCCCCTTTGGATTCCGACACTAGAGAATGAAGGTGTTTTGGAAAATGGAATTTCTCATACATTTAGTTTTAAAATAGATCAATTTACTAGTGACCGTATAGTTAACCATAAAAAATATTACTACACAGCAGTTGCATATGCTTATAATAATTATGAGCAATTTGATCCATCAGATGTAGTAGGACAAAGAAGACCATACCTTGAAGGACGTAGAAATATCGGAGATGGTGATGCACCATCATACACAGTTATTCCTCGACCAATAGTTTATAAAAACTTAAACTCAGGTTATGGTGATGGACCAATCGTTACTAGAATAGATGGAGTTGGAGTTGGTGAAAACAATGTAGCAATTTCAGCTGAAACAGAAGAAGAAATTCTTGCTGGAACATCTAATGGTGAACTTGTATATCAACCAGGAAGATCTCCAATTAATGTTAAAATTATTAATCCATTAGAAGTAGTAGATGGCGAATTTCAATTAACATTTAGTGATATTAATGGAAATAATGATGGCAATGATGAACTTGATTCTGAAATGTATTGGCAATTGACTAACCTGTCGGATCCATCTGCGCCAATTTATTCTGAGAGAACAATTGAAAGATTGAATGAACAGATCTTGAGAGAATATGGAATTTCAATTAAAGTTGGTCAAACTGATGATGTAGGAGATAAAGCTGATGAATCAAATGGTACAATTAGCTATGAAGAGATCTATGCTGAAACGGATAATTGGTTCTCTTATATACCTGATGGACAAACTCCATTTAACTATATACGAACAGAAGAAGATAATGACGTTGATCCAAATGCGGTTCTTTTAGATCCAGATGAAGCATTTAGTACATTTGGAGCATTTACTCCTTATATCTTAAATGTCTTTGCAGATCCTCCAGCTCCAGCACCTAATACATTTGATTATTGGTTTACTCCAGCTTTAAGACAACCTGCTATATCGGGTGTTGTTAGAGGGCAAAATAAACTTGAAACTCTAAACAATGTTGATATTGTTTTTACTAGCAATAAAGATCTTTGGAGTAGATGTGTTGTAGTAGAAACTGCAGCACCTGAATATTATAATCCAGCAACACCTAATTCATTTGGACTTGAACTTGAAACTGAAGGAGGAGCACGAAATATCGAATTACGAAAAGGTCAATCAGTAGGTAAAGATGGGCAACCTGATGACTCAGATCCTTCAACCACAGGAATGGGATATTTCCCTGGATATGCAATAGATCAAGAAACTGGTGAGCGATTGAATATTTTCTTCGGAGAAAATTCAACTTATCATCCAGGAGGATTCGCTGCGGAAGAATATCAAGCTAATGGTCGAGATATGATTTGGAACCCTACAAGCGAGATAGGATTCAATAATGCAAGCAATACTATACCATTCCCTTTTAATATCATAATGGGAGGTCAACATTATATTTATGTCACTAAAGAAAAGTATGATGAGTGTGCTGACTTGAGAGAAAAGTTAGATGGTGGAATCAATGATATACGTAAAGGATTAGCACAAATTAGTTGGACTACAATGCCTGTCTTAAATGATGGATCAAGGTTAAATTCTATAGAAGATGGATTAATTCCAACAGACTTAAGAATTCAATTAAGAGTAGATAATTCTTATCAAGTAGTAGCAGGAACTAATGAATTCCAAGGTTATCCAACTTACAGATTCAAGTTAGAAGGACAAGCTGCGACAGATGTAGTACCAGGAGAAACTGCTGAGACGGCATTAGATAATATTAATGTAGTACCTAATCCATATTATGGATACTCTGCTTATGAAATATCTCAATTCTCTAATACGGTAAAAATAACTAACCTTCCTGCGAAGAGCACAGTTACAATTTACTCATTAGATGGAAAATTCATTAGGCAATATGAAAGAGATGAATTAGGAGTTAATGTTACTACTGATCGACCAAGTTCAGGAATTAACACTACTCAAGTATCTCCAGCATTAGAATGGGATATGAAAAATAACAAAGGAATTCCTGTCGCAAGTGGAGTATATCTTATACACGTAGATGCAGATGGATTGGGTGAACGAGTGATTAAGTGGTTTGGTGTAGCGAGAAAATTCGACCCATCAGGATTATAAAATTAAATTACAAGGATGGTTGGTTTTTACTAATCAACTTTCCTTGTTTTTATTTCAAAAAAATGTAGTTCATAGGCAAGCTCCATAGCTAACTAAGATTATAATTAAAACTGACCAACAATAAGTATTAATTTAAATTTTGGCTTAACTGTAGATTTTGTCTATTAACTCAAACTAGACATAATTTAATTATGAATAAATTTATTTACATCCTATTTACTATAGTATTGTCACTTGCAATGTGCCAATCGGCTTTTGCTGGAAATCCTGATCGACAAGGAGAAGCAGGTGCCTACGAATTATTAATGAATCCATGGGCACGGTCAGCGGGACTTCATACTATGGGGACTTCATTTGTAAGCGGAGTGGAAGCGATGCGATTAAATGTTGCAGGTCTATCTAGAGTGAAAGGAACAGAAGTACTTGTGAGTAGTGCTAGATATTTGGAAGGAACTGATATCAAAATGAATGCATTCGGACTGGCTCAAAAGGTTGGAAAAAATGGAACATTTGGATTAAGTCTTATGGCACTTGATTTTGGTGATATTGCAGTAACAACTGAAAATTCACCAGAAGGAACAGGTGGTACTTTTTCTCCTAACTTCTTCAACTTAGGACTTGGTTACGGACATATTTTTGAAAATAAAATTTCTGTTGGAATTTTGTTTCGAGCAGTTTCTGAAACTACAGCTGATTTGAGAGCATTTGGTTTTGCACTTGATGCAGGTGTTCAGTATGTTTCAGGTCCACAAGATAATTTCAAATTAGGATTGTCTTTAAGAAATGTTGGATCTCCAATGAGTTTTGGTGGGCAGGGTTTGTCTCAACAATTGAGTGTACCTAATTCGTCATACCAATTGTCTTATGAGCAAAGACCAGCAGCTTTCGAATTACCTTCTGTTTTGAATATTGGGGTATCTTATGATTTTATTATAGGAGATAAAAATAGATTAACTGCGGTTTCTAATTTTACTTCAAATTCATTTTCGAGAGATCAACTTGGTGGAGGTATTGAATATGCTTTCAACGAAAAGTTCATGCTTAGAGGTGGATACAAGTATGATTTAGGTCAAGCTGATGCCCCTGATGAGAAAAATGTTTACACAGGATTCGCTGGAGGTTTAACAATCCAAGTACCAGTTAGCAAAAAATCAAGTACTACTTTTGGTATTGATTATGCATATCGTACATCAAACCCTTGGGGTGGAACGCACAACTTTTCAGTTAGATTAGGATTCTAAACAACTAGGATCTCTTAAATATTTTTTTTATTTGCTTGATTTTTACTATATTTAAGCAAAGTTCACATCAAGAACGTTTCTATCTACCAGATAGAAACGTTCTTGTTTTTTAATTATTAAGCGCGGGAATGAACTCATTTAAATAAAAATATGTTGTTCTTTTCTCACCTAAATCCCGCGAGGCGTTTTTTTAATTTAAAAATTTATTATGAAATATAATTATCTGACACAAGAAGGATACGATAGACTACAAGCTGAGTTAGAACAGTTAAAAACAGAAGAAAGACAAAAGTCGGCGGCGGCAATTGCGGAAGCAAGAGAGAAAGGAGATCTTTCAGAGAATGCAGAATATCATGCAGCGAAACATGCACAAGGTCTTCTTGAGTTGAAAATAAATACTATGGAGAAGGAGATGTCTAATGCTAGAGTAATAGATGCGAGTCAATTAGATAACTCTAGTGTAGTTGTTCTTTCAAAAGTGAGAATGAAAAATTTAAAAGTGAATAAAGAAATTACTTATCAATTAGTTTCGCAATCTGAAGCAGATTTGAAACTCAAAAAGATCTCAGTAACCTCCCCTATCGGTTTAGGTCTTTTGGGAAAAGCTGTTGGAGATATTGCAGAAATACAAACTCCAGGAGGAGTTATCAAATTTGAAATTTTAGAAATCTCATTCTAAATTATGGCAAGCATTTTTACTAAAATAATTAATGGAGATATTCCTTGTCATAAAATTGCAGAGTCAGAAAACTACTTTGCCTTTTTGGATATTAATCCATGGGAGAAAGGACATACTCTAGTTATTCCGAAAAAAGAGGTGGATTATATTTTTGATTTGGATAATGAGACTTACGAGGGTTTAATGGCCTTTTCAAAGAAAGTGGCACATGCTATTGAAAAAGCTGTTCCATGTAAACGAGTAGGAGTACTCGTCGAAGGCTTGGAAGTGCCACATGCTCATGTTCATTTGATACCGATTGTCAAGCATTTTTTCCCAAAGCAAAAACCAAAATATTCGAATGAAGAGTTGGCTAAAATTGCCGAAAGAATTCGATCAAACTTTGAATAAAAAAAAGCAGAACTCAATAGTTCTGCTTTTTTTATTTTAGAGAAGCTTAGCTTATTTATTTTATTCGATCAGGATTGTCTTTGATGAAACTTGCCCATCCACTATGTTTTTTTCCACCACCTAAAATGCTCCCCGATTGATAGTGATGACAAATAGCTACCGCCAAAGCATCAGTAGAATCTAAATATTCAGTATCTAATTTTTGATCTAAAATACTTACGAGCATTGCTGCTACTTGTTCTTTTGATGCATTTCCATTTCCAGTTACGGATTGTTTGATTTTCTTTGGAGCATACTCTGTCATCTCGACATCCATTGTAATTGCAGCAGCAATTGCAACTCCTTGTGCTCTTCCCAACTTCAACATTGACTGTACATTTTTTCCATAGAAAGGAGCTTCCACAGCCATGTGGTCAGGGCTATATCCTCGAATGATTTCTTGCAATCGTTCAAATATTTTTTTCAATTTTAATTGATGCGACCCAAGGTGCTTCATCGAAACAACACCAATCGTCAACAAACTAATTTTATTTTTCTTAGTCTCAATTACAGCATAGCCTAAATAATTAGTTCCAGGATCAACCCCCAATATTCGCTTAACTTGATTCTTCAAAGTAAAATGTAATTAGTTTGTTATAAAATACTGCGATGTAAAACTACTACTATTTTAAAAAACAAAAGGACGAAAATCAAATATAGATTTTTGTCCTTTCCAAAGAATGAATCATTCTTATTTATTTTTTCACTAGGAAGCTTCTTCGCTATTTCTAACTAAGAGTTGGAATCCATTTCCATGGATATTTACAATTTCGATATTTGGATCAGGTGCCAAATATTTTCTCAACTTAGTTACAAACACATCCATACTTCGAGCAGTAAAATAATTATCCTCTGACCAGATTTTTGTCAAAGCTTCAGATCGAGGTAAAATATCATTTTTGTACATACAAAACATTCGAAGTAATTGTGCTTCTTTTGGCGACAATTTATTTTTACTATCCTCTCCTGCTCCATTGCTAAAAGTCAAAATCCTCAATGGAAAATTGAAGTGGAAATTTCCAATTTCAAATTCTTTGATTTCTTCTCTAGGATCCTCTTTTGCTTGACTTCTTTTTAAAATTGCTTGAATTCGATACAACAATTCTTCTGAGTTGAAAGGCTTTGTGATATAATCATCAGCTCCAATTTTGAAACCTTGAAGTACATCATCTTTCATCGTTTTGGCAGTCAAAAAGATGATAGGCATTTCAGTATCTTTTTCTCTAATTTCTTTCGCCAAAGTAAAACCATCTTTTTTAGGCATCATCACATCAAAAATGCCAAGGTCATATTCACCTTTATTGTAAGTTTCAAAACCCGCTTCTCCATCAGTTGCTAACGTAACATCATAGTCATGCATTTCTAAATAAGAACGCAATACATCTCCAAAATTTCGATCGTCTTCAACTAGTAATATTCGATTGTTTGCTGCAGTCATTAGTAATTTTTTAAATCCAAAAAATAGGATGTTTTAGTTATTGCCGATAAAAAACCGACGTTTCATTTTGTTTAAATTAAAACCTTAACATATGTTAAAGTTAAGGATAAATCAGTTGGTGTTCAATAGTCAGAGCAAAAATGTTGAAAAGTAATTAACCATCAGTTTCAACTGTTTGTAACTCACTATTATAAGGAAATGTAAGAATAAAAGTACTCCCTTTGCCTAAATCACTTTTCACATCTATTTGTCCTCGATGAGCATCCATCAATGCTTTTACATAACTCAATCCCAAACCAAATCCTTTTACATCATGTCGATTACCTGTATGTACTCGATAAAACTTATCAAAAATATGTTTTAATGCTTCTCGACTCATCCCAATTCCTTTGTCCTGTATAATAACTTCAACTCCTTGTGCTACATTGCGTGTACTTACAGAAATTTGTGGTTTTTCAGGCGAATATTTATTGGCATTGTCCAATAGATTATTGATAATGTTAGAAACATGGGTCAAATCACCATAAACATATGGATTGGTTGCTTCCATTCGGGCTGTTACTTTGCCATCTTTTTTCTCTACCTGTAAGTTAGAATTTTGCACCGCTTGATTAATAATATCATGTAAATTGATTTGCAACATTTTGAGTTTGTACTCCCGCTTATCAATTAATGCCATTTGCAAAACCTTTTCCACTTGATTATTCATCCGCTTATTTTCTTGGCGAATAATGTCTGCAAACCTTTTAACTTTATCTGCATTTCCAGAAATCATCGGACTCGTAATCGAATCTGCTGCTAGCGAAATCGTAGCAATTGGAGTTTTGAATTCATGCGTCATATTATTAATAAAATCGGTTTTCATTTCTGAAACTTTCTTTTGCTCAAAGATGACCAAAATGGTATATGAAAAACAAAACAAGATTAATCCTGTAAAAATGATCGAAGCTAAAAGTGTTTTCCAAGAAGAACTCCAAATCACACTTGTTCGATTTGGGAAATGTACCATTAGTAAACCTGGTGATTCCAAAGCATAGGAGTTAGAAAATAATTCTGTTTTATAACTCGAGTTATATAAATCATTGTCGATGCTTTCAGCAGAATTAAAATTTTCATTGATTACAGCGTACGATCCATTGTTGATGACAAATGAACCCTTCTGATGTGAAAAAACACCGTACTGAAACTCTGCTTCAATTCCTCTTTTCTTTTTTATTTCCTGTTCCAATAATCCATGCAAAACTTCCAAGTTAATTCGCTCTTCCAAAGGATGAAGATTAAGCATCTTTTGAACTTTTTGATATTCCATTTTATCTTGGAATTGCGAAAAGCCTGAATCATTATTAATGGTAAGTGGATTTACAGAAGCTTGTGTTAATTGTACATTTCGAAAATTTTGAGTCATTGAAATATCTCCTAAGACTTCGCCAGAACGAAATGATTTACTAATACTAGGGGAAGAATAAGAAGAAGGAGTATTAGATCGAAGATTCAAAGCATTATCATAAGTTGCGTTGTCTTCCCAAACCTCTAACCTCTTGGCAACTTGTGTGATCGCACCTTTAATATTGTTATCGAATTGTTGTTCATTGAGTTTGATATTGAAATTGATCCAGTACAATTGCAGTAATATAATTCCAATCATCGCTGCGCTCATAAGACCAATAATCGCCCAAATCGCTTTTTTATTCATTGATATTTAGTATTGGAAAATTTAAAAAAATATTCGGTAGTAATCCGTAAATTTACAAAAGAAATGGTGGTAAAATAAGCACAAATTTCTATCCGATCCTTACAAATTTATACAATCAAAAGGTGCTATGGGAATGTTTAACTAACCTTTAACGATTTTGGAAAAAAAAGGAAAGTATTGCTACAAAAAAGAATACGTTCTGCTAATGAAACGTTAAAGTTGAGCTGTAAGTATTCCTTCGACTTTTAAAATAAAGAATATTATTACAGAAATTATTTTTAATAAAATCAAATAAATATGAATCGTTCAAAAATACAAATTACTTGGATTTTACTATTGTTGGGTTGTTTTATTTTTCCCAATAATTCTTTTGCTCAATCAGAAAAGAAAGAAAAAAAGCAAGTGGTGATTATCAAAAAAACAATTGATAAAGATGGGAATGAAATAGTAGAAAAAATTGTCAAAGAAGGAAAAGAAGCAGAAGATTTTGATGTAGCAAAATATCTTAAAGAAGGCGAACATGAAGCAACTAATGTTAATGTTGAAATTAGAGTAACTAAAGAAGGCGATGAAAAACCTGCTGACGAAGAGCGAGAAATCGAAGTGACAGTTGATGGTGATAATGTATTTATTATGGAAGGAGATGAAAAAACAATTATCAAAATAGACGGTGATACTGAGAAAAAAGAAATCACAACTGAAGATGGTAAACACATCATCATTATGAAATCTGAAGGAGGCGATGAAAACACTTTCGAATTTCTAGAAAATATAGATGTGGAAATGGATGGAGATAAAAAAACTAAAATCCGAATCATGAAAACGCAAAAAAGCAATGGTGCTTTTTTCGGAGTGATGATTGACCCAACTTCAGAAGGAATGGAATTGTTAGATGTAGTAAAAGATAGTCCTGCGGAAAAAGCTGGGTTGAGAAAAGGAGATATTTTGCAATCAGTTAATGAACACCAAGTTTCAACTTACGAAGAGTTGACTAAAGCATTATCTACTTATAAGCCAGGAGATTATCGTAGTGATGTATAGAAGAGATGGTCAAGTTAACAAAGTGCAAGCAAATTTAGCTGACTCGAAAGACATTCCATCGAGCAACAAAATGATTTGGAAAACAGATGATGGTACAGTAATCGAAATGAAAGAGGGACAAGAAATGCACTTCGAAGAGGAAGGAACAGAGGGTGCTAAAGAAATCAAAAAGAAGATTATTATCAAAAAGGAAAAGGATAATTAATTTTATCAGATCTGCCAAAGTTTTAAAATTTGGCAGATCTAATCAACAACCTTATCACAATAAATCCTCATCAGATATAAGAAGATGTATTGTAAATCATTGCATCCCAATGGATGATACTTTGCAAGAGAAACTCTAATGCACGATCAATTTCCCTGTTTCAATTCCAGTAGAGGTTTCAATTCTATAAACAAAAAATCCTGCAGTAACTCCTTGCAATTTCACATTTAAAATACCATCCGATTCAATTAATAAATCCTTTATCATTTGACCATTAGAATTGAATAAAAGAAATCTAATATTTTCTTCATAAAGGTTTTCTACGTTGAAAGAACCACCTCTTTCAGCTGGGTTGGGGAAAACGGAAATTTCTTCATTTTCTCCTTTTATAATCGCAGTTCTTACTGGGGAGAATTCAAAACTTTGGTCAAGGTCAATCATTTTTAAACGATAATAATATAATTGATTGAAATGAATTTGCTCATCAATAAACTGGTAGAATGCTTCTTCCAAATTGCCATTACCTTCCACCCAAGCGATCTTATGAAAGTCATATCCGTTACTGGAACGTTGAAGTTCATATCCGTCAAAATTAGTTTCTATAGCAGATTTCCAGTTAAGACTAATTATACGTTCCTGAGGAGTCGCCGTAAAAGAGATTAATTCAACCGGTAATGAAAGTCCTCCCGCTAAGGTCCATGTGCTGAATGTTCCTATTCCTGAACTCGTAAAATAGTTAGTGATAGTATTCGAATCGCTCAAAACTAAATCATCCCACAAGCCAGCGTTTTCTTGAAAAAGCTTTAAATCCATTTCCGAAAGACCATTCAATTCATTATCCAAATAAGCAAATTGAACGGTTGCATTTAAACCTGTATTTGTTGTTGGAGTAATATTGTAATATCGTAGAATGCCTGGTGTTCCATTAACAGATTGAGCAATATGTCCTCTTTGAATTAGCGTTGATCCCAAGTTTGCAACAGAAGTAATCGTAACTCCGAGATTACCAGGGTTTTCGTTTGAAGGCATATTAAGGTTAACCGTTTTTTGAATGACTCCGTTGTTACTACTGATGAAAGATTTGGTTTCATCTTCGCCAACAATAGTTCCGTTGGATGAGCCTAAAGTGACATTGTTACCATTTAAGTCAAAATTACCCCCCATAAAACTCATCGTATTTGCAATGGAAATATTTTGATTTAATTCGGCGGCGTTTGCAGACTTGTTAATAGTTAAATTATAAAAAGCGGTCTCCGAAGTTCCTTCAACGGAAGAAGTATGTTGAGCTGCATCACCCGATAAAATAACCGCCCCATCACTTGCTGTGACAGTTCCGTTATTAATCCATTTTGTATTTTGTAAAACAATGTCCACATCGCTGGTGATTTTTAAATTACCACCAGTAATTTTTAAATTAGTCTGTGCAAAAAGTCCTGCAGATATGCTGACAAAAGCTAGCAGTATTATTGTTTTTTTCATATTCTAATTTTTATTTTATTATTGTTCTTTTGCTGCCTTTAAATCGAAGATCATAGTTTCTAAATCATTAATCTTGGCAACTTGTTTTTCAGCAGTGTCTAACTGAGTCTATAAATTCGATTGTTCGTTTTTTATATTTTCATTGTGTTTAGCAAGTGCTTGTGAAGCTGATATATTGAGCATACTTAGCGCTTGATAATCCACGATATGGAAATCATTGACTTGTCGACCATAGACGAAAACGGTGGATGGTTGAGAGGTATCTGTTATGGGTAATTCTACTTTAAAAGCATTTTCTTTTAGCACTAATTTTTCACTCCCATCAACATCAAAGCGAATGAGGTCTTCGTTGGTGCTTTCCTCCACTTGTATTTTGGTATCGTTGTCAGCATCTACTATTGAATTAATTATTCCTCCATTCAATTCCATCCAACCTGTAGAAGCATTAAACCAAAAACTCTCCGTCGTCAAATCAAATACTAATAATCCTGTTGCAGGACTTGAAATAGCAGTACGCTGCGTGGTGGTCATTCGAGGGACTAAAACTCCTTTGTCTGTACTTTTAACATCCAATATCGACGAAGCATCTGGATTGCTGTTGTCCGAATTGATTGATACTTGGGAGCTTACGTCTTGAAATAAAAATAGTATTAATATCGTACTGTAAAATATTGAATTGATGTGTTTCTGTCTCATATTATGGGTTAAAATCTTATTGAAAAATGGAAAGGTTGAGGTTTATTAATTTTTTGAAGTTTAGTAAACCTTATGGAATATTATTGTTTCATTTTTTCGAAGATTGGCTTTCAATTGAGTCAATATTTGGAGAGAGTTTTAGATTCAAAATCATAGCTTCTAATTGGTCAATTCTTGCCATTTGGGTTTTTAGTGCTACATTCTCCGCTTTTAGTTTCTCAATTTGTGCTTGTTGGTCTTGCAAAGCCTTCACCAAATAAGGAGTCATACGACCATAATCTACCATCCATGGGTCGGTCTTTTCATCTTCACCTCCCACGGTAACTGCATTTGGTACAATTGTATATAATTGTTGAGCAAGGAAGCCTGTTACGATTTTCCCTGGTTCATCTTTGTATTCATAATCTTTGACTTCAATATTCAAGATATCTTCAATGGAGTATTGAGTAGGTTGGATAGCCGTTTTTAGACGGATGTCCGAAGTCGATGCATAATTGACTTGGCTATTGCCTGTTTGTCTGACGCTACCAATTTCATCACCGTCTTGTGTAAAAAAACCAATAAGGCGTGAATTTTCATTATGACTGTTTTGACCTGCTATTATTTTCAAGCCATTGGCTCTGGCATTGGAAGGGTTCTCTGAATTATTAAGGGTGAAGGGGTAAGTATTATTTCCTGATACGTTTTTATTGATGGTTGTTGTGTTATTAATGGTAGTCGCACCTGTGATGGTTGCGGTTCCATTGATTTTGACTAAATTATTATCAAATTCACCATAAATCAATGGTAAAGCAGAAGACGAATTTTCAATGTAAAGTTTGTTAGAGCTGGTTTCATTCAATCCTGCTTGACTCCCTAAAAAGACATTTTTAATACCAGTCGTATTATTAAATCCTGCTCCTGTACCTATGAAGGTATTTTTTGAACCAGTCGTATTCTCTGCTCCTGCTGATCGACCTATGAAGGTATTATCAAAACCAGTCGTATTATCTACTCCTGCTCCCCAACCCATAAAGGTATTTTGCCCACCTGTTGTAACTGCGGCACCAGAATATTTACCAAAAAAAGTATTGTATTGACCTGTACTAAGGTTTGTACCAGAATTTTGACCATAAATTGTTGAATTTAGACCGCTTTCTGGTAATTCAACTAAAGTAACACCGTGGGCATTTTTTGAAAGTCTTAAAATTTCAGAACCTGCAATATCAAAACGTATAATATCTTCGTCACTATTTTCTTCTACCTGAATTTTGGTGTCGTTGTCTGCATCTTCAATTAAAGTTTGTACAACGCCTGTATTAGTTTGCCAAGAAAGACTACCACTCCCATCTGTTTGTAAAATCTGATTACCTGTTCCATCTGCGATTGGAAATGAAAAGGCATTATTAATATTTAGGGTGCCGTTAATTCTTATAAGGTCATTGTCAAATTCTCCATAAATGAGAGGATATAATGTGCTTGTATTGTCAATAGATAAAAGATTACTTCCAG
>CAJQQY010000052.1 GCA_905480595.1 uncultured Saprospiraceae bacterium
TTCGATAATCTCCCTGAGGATTATCATCAGGGTAATTACCATTCTCAGGAGGCATTGGAACTCTAATCACATCATAAGGTCTTCCATAAGGAGTCATAAAGTTATCCAAAACAAATTGAAGGTTAGCTTCAATTTGAGGACCATCGGCAGTTCCTTCAGGATATTCACCAACAAGTAAAGTTTCTTCATCAAGCAACTTCATGTGCATATCAATGTGATCTATAGGATCATAAATTAGATTTTCCATCAAAACATATTCATCAATCCCCATGAAAGTATTCATTATAGAAAGCACATCATCTTCTGCTTGATAAGTACAGCCATATTGATTATTTGGAAATGAATTTTCATCTAGAACCAACTTAGAAGAAAAAGCTCTTCCCATTCCATCGTTCATAAAGTTCCCACCTGTATGAACTAGATCTAATTGATTACCACAATCGCTAGTTTCATAAAAAGGGATATCTAATACATTAGCTATGGCAGGTGGAACAAGCGTATCATCTGCTGGACGATTTCGATTGTAAATCCAATCAATCATATATGGAGATTCAACATCATTAAGATATACGGTATTCGGACCATAATCTCGTACCCAAATACTATTGAATGGGGTCTCAACAAAAGTTATATTGTCTAAACTTATATCTGAAGGTAATTGATTAATCACCACCGCTGAACTAGAACAAACTATATAGACTTCTACTTCTTCCTTTGCATATCGAATTATGTCTTCTAATATATCTTTAATATTTCCATTCCCTGTCCAACTAATCACCAATCCTTGCAACTCTTCCCATTCTGCCATCGTCCGGACTTCGCCTGGAGGAGGATCTCCAAAGTTAGTTCCGTTAGGTGATCGAAAAAAGTTGTTTCCCTGTTCGAGTAATTCCTGCTTAGAAAAACCACGTGGCAGAATCTCATCATCTTGCGCTTGAATAATTATGTTTTGGAAAAAAAAGAAGGCGAGGAAGAGTAAAAGTTTATTTTTCATATGCATGGATTTTAGTTAATTGTTAAATTGTTTTGACTGTCAAATTGGCTAGCAATCTATCAGTCAAAACAATATAACATTATAACCATTTAAAAGCTAAAAATCAAAGTCATACTAGGTAAAATTGGCAATTGATCTACTCTTTCTGTCGTCACACGGTCTACAAAAAAGATATTATTTCGATCATAAGCATTTGTCACACTAGCAATCGCTTGAAGTTTTGTATATTTTGAAAACTCAAAAGTTCTTTTCAAAGAAAGGTCTAATCGGTGAAAATATGGTAATCTCCCTCCATTTCTATCATCTGAATAGATGATTCCCAAATTAGGATTGTTAGATAAAAAATCTGTACTCGACCCTTGTTCAAATAATTCATATTCATAAAACCCTTGCGTTTGAGTAAACGGAAAACCTGAGCCCATGTTCCATCGAGCACTTGCTTCCCACTCTCCTTCTGCTCCAAAGCTATAAGTAGCCAGCATATTTACATTGTGGCGACGATCAAAAATAGTTGGGTAAACTTGCTCTCCATCATCTCTATTTACAAATCCTAAAGAGTACGTTCCATAGAGGTATAAATTCTTCGAATTATATTTTACTAAAAAATCAATTCCGTAGGCTTCTCCTGTTTCAGTTATATAATCAGGATCTGTAAATTCTAATTTATTTCGATTGATATTGATAAGCTGGGTATATTTTTTCAAATAACCTTCCACGTTAATTTGAATTTTTTTCGTCACATCAACTTCAGTACCAACCACAACATGTGCTGCTTTTTGTAATCGGTGATCTGCTTTTTCTGTCGTCGAACCTGGCTCATACAACGTTTCATCTGGACCCGCTAGGAATCCAACAAATAAATTAACAACATCTCTTTCATTAACAGAAGTCAATAAGTTTTGAGAATACAATCCAGTAGCAAATTTTAGTCGTAAAAAATCAGTTAAATTATATTTCAAACCAAGGCGAGGTTCAATTTCTAAGTCAGGCAAGTCTGCAATATAATATTGAAAACGAACACTTGGTTCAATGATTAATTTTCCAAATATTTGTTTGTATTTCACAAAAGCTGCTGCTTCTGCTACGAAACTCTTTTGCTCAAACTTTTGACCAAACAAATTCGTGAATTCAAAATCAGTATTTAATCCCGTAAAATTAAAACCATATTTTACCTCATTATTTTTCCCAAAATAAGTGAAGTTAAAACCAACATTATAACTAGTGATACTACTTTTTCGAGGTTTGTCAATTTCTTCATCCAATTGGATATCGTATCTTGATCCACCTACAATTCCATCGATAATCAAATTTGAAGACGGAGGTACTAATCTAAAGTTAGCGCCACCACCAGTAGTTTGCCAATCCAAGGTAGCTAAGCCTTCATACACTACTTTATCATTAAAATTAAATCCAAACAAATTCATTTTACTTCCTCCTCCAAATAAAAATGACATTTTTCCATAAACATCTGTAAAACTAAATGGCAATGATCCAGAAGAATCTTGCACCGCATAATCATAAAAAGTTGATGAAGTTTGATCGAGGTAAGAATGTTTTGCCGTAAAAAGTAAAGATGTACTACTTCCGCTCTCGGGATTCACTTTCTTCAAAGGTCCTTCTAATAAAATCTTTCCCATAAAAGGACTAGCTGATGCAGTTCCTCCCCAACGTTTTTTATTTCCTTCTCGGGTTTTGATATCAACGATAGCTGATATTCTTCCACCATATTCTGCATTGAATCCACCTGTATACACATCTACACTTCGAATCGCTTCGGTCTCAAAAACTGAGAAAAATCCAATTGAGTGAAAGGGTTTATAAATCGTCAATCCATCCAAAAGTATTTTGTTTTGAATAGGCGAACCTCCTCGAATATATAATTGCCCACCTTGGTCTCCTGAAAAAACAACCCCAGGTAAAACCGAAAGATATTGTGCAATATCCGGTTCTCCACCCGTAGATGGCAAAGCTTTAATTTGTCTTGTCGAAATCCGAACTGCAGAAACTTTTACCTCTGTCCTATCTGCTTCTCTTTCTCCTGAAACTGTTACTTCTGATAAAGCAACTCCTCCCTCTGTCAATTCCAATCGCTGATAGTTAATTCCATTTTTTTTGATCAGTACATTTACACTCAAACTATCATACCCAATATAAGTTACTACCAATCGATAATCTCCAACAGGAACACTTCCTAAAGCAAAAAATCCATCAAGATCGGTAGTTGTTCCTATATCCGTTCCGGCCAACCGAACAGTTCCTGATATAATTGGCTCTCCCGTGTCTGCGTCAAAAATATTTCCCCGAACAGTTCCAGTCTGACCTACTGCTTGATTGCCAAAAAATAAAAACATTCCAATCAACATAGGAATTGTAAAAAATCTAAATCTCATTATCTCTTTTTGATTTGAAAAATGGT
>CAJQQY010000053.1 GCA_905480595.1 uncultured Saprospiraceae bacterium
GAACTGAGGAACACAGAGAAGTAACTGAAATCTGGTTGAAAAAGCACAACTTCAAATATCATGGGTTATTAATGGATAAACCTCGTGGAGGAAATTACCATTGGATTGATAATCACATTGTAAAAGCAACTCGATTCAAAGGACAATTTACTGACTTGATTGTGAAAACAAAAAACATTGAAGTTTTTGATCACAAGAGTAATGATTAATTTTTTTTAGAAAAAAGAAATAAAAAAAGCGCAACTGAATTAATTTTCAGTTGCGCTTTTTTAGTTGACTTCCGAGAGAGGATCAGCATTGGCAAGGATTTATTTATAGATTCTCCAAAAGGCGGTGGATAATCAAAATATTTTAAAGAGTCAGATCTCTTCAAATACTTTTTCTCTAAAAATTTAATTCTACTCCACCTTAACCAACTTCCCACTCTCCACCAATCGTCCTTCCGAAACTATACTATAAAAATAAATCCCAGATTCCAATCCATCCAAAGACCATTCATATCGTTTTTTATTGTTGGAAATATATTGTTGGAAAATCTGTTGGCCAACCATATTAAAAAGAACCATCTCCCCAGTTATTCCTCTTTTTAACTCAAGATGAATGACTTCAGTCGTAGGATTTGGATATAATTTGGTATTATCTTCTTCAATAACTATATCATTAATAGCAACCATTGTTTCCAAAGTTATAGTAGAATCACAAGGATAACTAGGAGTTACTCCTAAGCGGTAATTAGGGAAATTAGGTAAAGAACGACTAACCCATGAAGGCGTCATAATATAATGCTGGCGTAAATCACATTCTGTTCCAGGTAAATCAGGATTCATTATTACATGCATATATCTACAACTACTAGGTGTATTCAGATATATTCGACAATCAGGACCTAATTGCATTTGATAAAAGGACACAGGATGAATACCGTCACTAAATCCATCCCATTCAGCAACTAATATTTTTGATGCCTGAATATCAGATGACCATATATCAAATTGATGTACTTTGCTAGGAGATGCGACATATATAAACCTACTATTAGGAGAAAAAGCTAGCCCTCCTAAAGAAGTAGAGTCTTCAATTATTAGCTTTTGAAAATTACTCAATTGTCCAGTATTTCGATCAAAGTCATACACGTAAAGTTGACTTTTATAATCATACTTTGCGTATTTAGTACCATCAGGAGAAAAGGCTGCTTGCCCTACTCCATCTCCTTCACTTAATTGAGCGTCACCAATTTCTTGTTCAAAAACATTTGAAATTCCATCTGAATTTAATAAAACTGATAGATGAACGTTACTTTGTTCTTTTGGAATTAGTATCCACCAGTCTTTTCCATTAGCATGTTTCACCGCTTCTAAATGTTGTTGATGTAGTGTATCTGCAATAGCTATTTGGTTTTTTTCAGCAACAGCCCCAAGTCCATTATTTTTACTCATATCTACTTTAGTGTATAAAAGTGGATAACCAAATAGTTCAAAATTATTTGGAGAAACAACATGAAAAGTTTTTTTAACATGGAATAAATAATAGATATTGCTACTATCAGGATGAGGTAAAATTGTGGCTCCATTAGCAACGGTATATCCATTTCCGTTCCCACAATTATTATCATAAATTTCTCCTGGGTAATTTAAGCTATCTCCATTTTCCATCATTTGATGAGAGGCATCAGCGATGTAACATCCATTAGAATAAAATAATAAATTACCAAGACTATCGCATATACTTGCATTCATAAATCTCATTTCCATATCTTTAGCAAGAAATTCAAAAGAAACATTTCCTCCATTAAAATTTAATAGCGTTCCCTCTCCTCCTGGCTCTATAGCATTTTGATCATAACCTCTAATCCATACATAATCCCTTTTTTGTTCATTTTGTGCAAACAGCAAATTAGCATAGATTATATAAATTAGAATGAGTAATTTTTTTTCCATTTCAAATGTTTTAAATAGCCCTATTCAAATATTTTGAATAGGGCTAGAATATTATTAGCGACTTATAACCATTACTTTTTTATGGATAAATGGTTTATCATTTTTCATTAGAGTACAACTATATAATCCAGAAGGTAACCCTTTAACATTCATTTCTATCCGTAAAGAAGAGGTACTAATTTTTTCAGTTCTAACAATTTGTCCTAATGTGTTAACTAAATTCAAAGTTAATTCCTCTACTAGCAATAATTTTTCAGGTATCTCTATAAATATCTGATCATAAGCAGGATTTGGGTAAACCGTTAGCCTAGCTTCTTGTGCATTCCCTCCAATTCTTTTTGACTCAGAATTTTGACATAAAGCTACATCGTCATATTCTTTATCATCATATGGAATTAGTAACGCCCTTGCTCGAAATACTGCGTTCCCTCCACTTAATGGACATTGAGATGCTACTGCTTTTATTTGATTTAATACTTCAGTAGTAATATTTGCTGATCCAGGGGTAAAATAACTAAGATAAATATCATTTATTAATTTTTCATTTTCTTCAAAAATATAATTTACTTGAATATTTGAATTTTCAAGTTTTAATAAATCGATTTTACTTTTTCTTTCAACAGAATGTTGCTCCAATAAATTTTTATTCAGAACGAAAATAGGATATATAGAATTCAATAAATCTGTTTTTTGAGTAGCTATCAATTGATATTCAGCTGGAGTTGGGTCGTCGTTAAAAAGACTATCTAATTCATAGATTGCTTGATGGTAAGCAGAAATTTGATCTCTATAAGATTCAATTTGAGGAATTATATCGTTGTCGAAATCATAAGCATCTCTTATTCCTTTTTCAATATTATAGAAATGTCCAATTGAAGAATTTTCTTCGGTGTTGACAAAGGATTGCATATCAGTATCTGCATTAATCATGTCATCATTTGCTCTTAACTTCTTAAATAGATGCCTACCCATAGTCCAATTAACCGCCTTCTCAAATGGCCCATCTACTGCTAAGTCTTGACCTTGAGCTATTTTTATTTCTGAATCATTAGGTGAACTGAACATCAAGTCAGGATCTCCTATTCCTGAGTAACAATCACTATTAGCTGGAGCGATAACACATTCAAACGCTGTATTTATTTGCTCTTCAAACCAAGAAACAGAACTAGAGTTTGGGGTGTCAAAGGCAGGCATAAATTCTATACTTCCTCCTGCATTTAGATCACTATTAACCCTAAAAATTGATTCTTCAATTATATCATCTGTTCCTAGATGTACTGCCCCATAAATATCGTTTCCAGGCATATCGTTACTAGAATTATTTGTTAACCATCTATTTCCATGATGTGAAGGATTATTAACTGTTCCTCCTTGAGCACCAATCCATGCATTACCGTCAGGGCTACCATTATTATCGTAATTTCCTAATAATAAACTATTATAATCTTTTGCATGATCATTTCCTCTAAATATTGAAGGCAAACAGGCACCCCAAGCTTGGATTCCAATTTTATTATTTTGTATAAAATTACATTTTACTTCAACATTGCTATTATTTACATATATACCCTTTGAAGAATTATAATCTGATAAACTCTCATTAATATCACCTACTCCATCGAAACTTAAATCAACATTACCATCAATATAATTACATCTAATATTTGCTGATCCTCCATCGATCCGCATTCCATAAAATTCATCATGATTTAAATCAGGATTGTGAGGATATAAAATAGAATTTTCCCAAATATTGCCCAGATTGACAAAATCAAACCAAATTCCATGTTTACCTTCCCATAATTCTATTGTACTTCGCATTATCTCTGTTTTATTTACAAAACCTCCTCTTATAGCTGTACCTCTTACCCCATCTGTTCCTATTGAATTCATGAAAATGTAATTATTATTGATTCTATTAAACCAAGAATCATAAATATTAAATAATTTAATTCCATAATCACTTGGCTCAATCCAACATCCGAAAATATCAATAGACTCTAAGTTATTCACTTCAGATATGTCAATACCTGTATTTACCTTTATCATTTTTTGTCCTGTAATTAACGCATAACCTCTGATTACCTTTATACCTGTATCACAATTTAAAAAACTAGGATCCCCATTTACCCAACCATCAGAAGACTCAATTTCAAGTAGGGAGAAATCCGAATTTCCAGTTCCCTCAAGATGAATTCCGTTTCCATTAATTGCGAAATTTCCAACATCACTTGCTCTTATATCATAAAATCGAGCATGTTTTACCTTAAAACTAGAGCTAGTTGCAATAATTCCATTTATCATATTTGAAAAATGATTTTCAGCATTTGGAGTACCAATAAAATTAACATCTGTACTAATAAGTTCTATCCCAGTATACGGTCTTTTTATATCCGAATATGGTCTTTTTAAAGATCCTGTTCCTAAAAATTTATTATCATAAAACTTATTAAGTTGAATATAAGGAGGAGGAAGATTCACAACATCATCTTCAAATTTTATCCCAATATAGTTATCTCTAAAGGTAGAGCTATATATATCTAGAACACTACCTTGTTCGGCATGGACAGCAGTTTTTCCATCTTGAATTAGCGAACCAGAGACGATTAATCTTGCATCTTCTTCCACCTTAATACTTTCCCACATATTTATACATCCTAAGACATGCCTTCTTATTATAAGTTCATTTCCTGATTTCACGATAATCTTTGCATCTGTATCCAACATAATAAATGGTCCATCTTCTATGCCATCTCCAGGATTTCTTTTAAAACAATAGTCTGTATCTATTTCTAATGTTCCTCTAACATAAATAGATTGAAAGGAAGGAGAAGGATTCTGATCGAATGTACATGCTTCTGATTGGTCTATCAAAGTTCCCGAATTAATTAAATCAAGTAAAGATGCTGGATTAGCAGGATCTGTTCCATCAATATCTACAAAAGTAGCAGGTGTTATACTAAAACCTGAAACGAAAAATTGCCCATTGGGTCGGCTAACTCTTCCTTGACCTACTATAGTATTAGATGAAGTTACAGATCCTTTAAGTACAAAAGTTTTAGTCTCATTTGGTTCAAAAAAAATAAATGATGTTGTTACATCACCAACGGTATTAGGAATTGTTGAAAAATAAGTAGGAAGGTTATCTGGGTCAAACCCATCATTTGGAAAAATAACTTTGACCATGAAATTTTCTGGAAAAGGATTATTATTTCTTACGGTAACAGTAATTTCTGCACAAGGGCAATCAACCACTATTGGAATATCAGAAGTTATTTCTGTTATTATAGTAGGTGGAGCTTGTCCAAAAGTTTTATCAATTGGGTAAACCAATGTGATAAAGAAAAATAAAAAAAAAAATGTTATCTTAAGATATCGTTGATTTAAAAATTTAATTCTGTTCATATTTATATTATTTTAGTTGTTAAAAAAATATTTTACTCCACCTTCACCAGTTTCCCACTCTTCACTAACAGTCCTCCGGAAAGGATACTATAAAAATATATTCCATTATCTATCCCATCTAATGACCATGTATATTGTCTTTCATTTTTGTAAATGTATTGTTGGAAAACCTGCTTACCAACCATATTAAACAACAACACTTCTCCATCAATTCCCTTTTCCAACTCCAGATGAATCACCTCCCTTGTTGGATTCGGAAATATCTTCACCTCATTTTTTTCTGCTAACACTTCATTTATCGCCACCAAGGTCTGAAACGCAATTGTAGAATCACAAGGATAAGTTGGCGTCACGCCAAGTCGATAATTAGGAAAGTTAGGAAAAGACTGCCCCATATTAGTAGGTAATTTTAGGGCGTGTTGTTGAAAATCACAAGCTAATCCTTTCCTATCAGGATGTTTAATTACATGCATAGACCGATTTCCACTCGTACTATGCATATAAATGCGGCAATCAGGCGCTAATTGCATCTTCCAAAAATTAGTTTGAAATGGGTCAACAAAACCATCATAAGCACCAATCAAAACTCTAGAAGCTTGAATATCCACCGCCTCCAAATCAAACTGAAATAAGTAAATAGTTGCCGAAACATATAAATACCGACTATTGGGAGAGATAGCAATCCCTCCCGTAAAGGCAGTATCTGAGATCATCAAATTTTGAAAATTACTTAATTCTCCTGTACCTCGGTCAAAGTCAAATAAATGAACTTGACTAGCAGGATCATAGCGAGCATACTTTGTTCCGTCGGGCGAAAAAACAGATTGTCCTCCTCCACGAGAATCAAGTGCTTCTGGAATCCCTACGTTTTGCATTTGAATACTATCAACACCATCTGCTGTAAATAACATTTTATAATATAAATCACTAAACTGCCTCGTCATCACTATCCACCAATCATTACCATTGGCATGTTTTACTGCGGTCAGATGCTCAGGTTGTAAAGTATCTCCTAACACAAACTGATTTTTTTCTACCACCGCCCCCAGTCCATTATTTTTACTCATATCGACCTTGGTAAATAAAAAAGGAGTGCCCAATAAATCAAAATCAAAAGGAGGTATTTCCATTAAGGTCGTTTTGGTATGGAACAAATAATAAATATCCGCACTATCAGGTTGTGGTAATATCATGGCACCTTGATTATGTCTATATCCATCATAATCTTTACAATGAGTATCATACCCCCACCCTGGATAATTTATTGAATCTCCATTCTCCATCATCTCATGCGTAGCATCGGCGATATAGCACCCATTGGTATAAAATAATAGATTGCCAGCTGTATCTGCGATACTAGAATTAGTTACCTCTATCTCCATATTTCTGTATTGATAGATTGCTTCTACTCCACCGTCGTTAAAATTAAGATCAGTTCCGCCAAAGCTGGAATCAACAGTATTACTTGCGTAACCAAAGGTCCAAATATAATCGTGTTTGTCACTTATTTGTGCTAGAAGAGAGTAGGAGGAAAGTAATATTAATAGAATAATTAAATTTTTCATCTTTGTTTGAATCAAGTAATCCTACATTCCAAAAAGTTGGAATGTAGGATTGGTGAGATAATTTAATTACTGATTACGATTACTTTTGAAGAACGCATCACTACTCCATCTTTATTTCTAATGATTATCGAGTATAATCCAGCATCATAAGAGCTTACATCGTAAGTTTTTTGCTTATTATAATTGATGTCTTCCTCCATCATTTTTTGTCCGATACTATTATAAATAGACACTTTCAATGCAGACTCATCTAAGTCTTGAGCAGTAGTTGTGACTAGGACTTCTAGTATATCAGAAGTAGGATTAGGTTGTACCGTTAATTGCAATAACTTTTTTTCTTCCGAACCTCCGATCCTTTTTGATTTATCATCTTGCTGGCAAAGTATGGCATCATCATAAGTCTACTCAGGAGATAGGCTAGCCATCATCGCTCTTGCTTTATATACCGCATCGCCACCGCTAAGTGGGCATTGGTTGGCAATATTGCTAATGGTCTGGATATTGGATGTGGAATAAGGAATCTCATCATCTAACTTTTTAGTCAAGTATATTTGATGGAGGTCTTGTTCATTTATTTCATAAATATGATTAGTCGTAATCGAAGCATTATCATTAAGTAGATTAGTAATATTGGTTTGCTTTTGAGTATTTACTTGCTCCGTAAATACGATACCAGCTTCATCCAAGCTATGTAATTCTCCTAATGCGATTGCTTTTTCTGCCATCTTTGCTGTTAATGCTGTAGCAGTCAGCGTTTCGCTTTGTATCTCCTCTTCCAGACTGATTAGGATATTTAACTTATTTTCTAAATTAAGTCGCTGACTTAATAGACTACTCTCAGTCGTTGCATCCAAGGTGAATACATCGTTAATTCCTTCATCTAAGGTATTAAGTTGTCCTATCGTGGTATTAGTTTTTGTGGTATAGAAGCCAGCAATAACCAAGTCAGCAGGAGTGACTGGTGTGGTAGCATCATATCCATGAGCCGTTAGTTTTTGGAATAAGTGTCGTTGTGCTATCCAATTCATAGAAGCATCATACCCATCGGTGATCAGGTTGCCTTGTGCAATTTTTTCATCTAATTTGGTAGGTTCGTCATCATCTACAAATCCATGCCAGCCGATTCCGTCAGGGCAAGTATTGGCAATAGTACAATTATAAGGATTGAGTTCAGGGGTTTGAATAAACCAAGGTGCATTAGGTACAGCAGGAGTATAAGTAGAAGGTAAGAAAGTCCGATTGGCAATAGGTGGAACAGCATTATCATCAACGATAAACTCTGAATTTAGGATCATATTCTGATTTCCATAATGCACCGCTCCATGATTACTGTCATTTGGGTTATTATCTATTTCCCACATATTCCCATGATGCGCTTGCTCTCCAATCATAGCATTTCCTTGGGTTGCATCTATTCCTAATCGAAGTCCTTGCCCTGCATTCCAGATATTATTACCTCGCACAGGTGAATTTTCACTAGTCCCAAATATACGGATACCTATATCTGTATTATCCGCATTATTACAGGACACGTCTGATTGGTTTGTACCGCTAAAATCATAACCTATTGTGGGATTGGGAGTAGCGGCAGTCACAGAAGCATTACCACTAAATACATTACAGAGCACTCGATTATTATTTCCACCTTCTAATCTATAACCGACTTGATTATCGTATTCTCCCAAGCTAGTATAAACAGAGTTTCCAATATAATTATTAAAATCTCCATTGTTATAAAAAATTCCTGTACCATCTGACGTTTCACCTATTTCAATATTATTATTCTCTATATCCCATCCGTAACCATCGACCGTCATATCAATCATACCTGCCCCTCTGATTCCGAAACTAAAAGTATTAGGATTTTCCACCGTAATAAGATTGTTTTTTATCTCTGATACATAATTGAAGTTATTATCATTAAGCAAAATTCCAGTATTCGTAGCATAAATGGTATTATCATTTACGCGAAGAATTCTACTATTACTATTTTCGAGTTGAACACCTACTCTTACTTTATTCATCGTCAGATCAAAGAGTGTCGTATTTATCCCTTCGGCAAAAACACCTATATCACAATTTTCATATTGAGAATTTCCAAAGGCATTCCCGCTATGCGTCAA
>CAJQQY010000054.1 GCA_905480595.1 uncultured Saprospiraceae bacterium
TAGCTCCATGTCCTTTTAAGGCGCCATAAAAACGTTCACTCTGCATTGGATAGGTCCCTGAGTTATTATCTGCTGCACCATGAATTAAAAGCAGTGGTTCTTTTATTTTATCGGCAAACATAAATGGAGACATCTTAGCATAAGTAGCTCCTGCCTCCCATAAAGTCCGCTCTTCTGATTGAAAACCAAAAGGAGTCAACGTTCGATTATAAGCTCCGCTTCGTGCAATTCCCGCTGCAAATAAATCAGAATGTGCCAACAAATTTGCAGTCATAAATGCACCATAAGAATGTCCCCCGACAACTAAACGATCTTTATCTGCAATCCCCATATCCACAATTTTATCAATCGCAGCTTCTGCATCCATAACTAATTGTTCTCGAAAATTTTCATTCGGTTCTTTATCTCCTTCACCAACGATTGGCATTCCGAAATCATCAAAAACGGCATAACCTTTTGTGACCCAAAATATTGGCGACGCCCAATACAAACGAGTAAATTCATAAGGCGAATCACTCACTTGACTAGCAGCATTGGCACTTTTATATTCACGAGGGTATGCCCACATAAGTACAGGTAATCGACCATCTTTCTCGGGATCGTAACCTGAGGGAGTGTACATAGTGCCAGTTAGTTCAATGCCATCTTTACGTTTGTATTTGACTAATTCTTTTTTCACTCCTTTTAATGATTCGTAAGGATTTTGGAAAAAAGTAAGTTGCTTGTTTTTCTTTGAAATAATGTCTTTGATAAAATAATTAGGTGGATCTTCTTTCGACTCTCGACGAGTTAAAATACTTCCTTTTTCAATGTCTAAAATCTCAACAGGAATTTCATAATAAGGAGCTTCTGATCTCCAAAGGCGAGTTGAATTTTTTGTTACTAAGTTAAATTTATCAACAAATGGACGATTACCTTCCGGAGACGCACCTTGTCCTGAGAGATAAAGTGTTTTTCCTTCGTCAGATGTCAAAAGTACACCACGGCCATATTTATTTCGGTGAGTTTCAAAACCTCCAGGGCTGTTGTACCTATCTTCCCAAGAGCGATCAAAGATGACTTTTTTACCTTCGCTTGGATCAGATGGATTCCAACTACTAGTTACTTCTCGACGTGTTTCCCATTGCCATTCAGAAGTCATTGCGAGTTGATCATTTCCCCAAGTTATTCCTCCGTATCTTAATTCAAAACTAAGTCCTTCTTGTGCTTCACTTTTGAAGGGAGCAGTTTTAAAAAACATCTTATCTCTGACTTTTGCTTCTTTTTTTGGATCACCTCCATCTTGTGCTTCCACCCAATAAACAGTTGCAGGTGCATCTGCTCGCCATGTAAAATTACGAGGACCAGTTCGAGTTGCTCCGAAACCTTTTGGAATATTTTCAGCTGAAGGAATCTGAGCTAGCTTCGTCACATTATTTCCATCTTTATCATAAATATCTAGATCAAATGGGAATCGAGAAAAAGGAACGATGTAGGAAAAAGGTCTTTGAACAGTATAAACCATGACGTAATTTCCATCAGGGGAAGTACTCATTCCTTTGACGATTCCTGTCTTTCCAAAAGGTATAAGTTCACTAGTTTCGAGGTCAACTTTTATTAATTCCGAAGCGGTGTAATATTCAAATAAA
The DNA here is from genome assembly GCA_905480595.1 of uncultured Saprospiraceae bacterium. Classification (GTDB taxonomy): domain Bacteria; phylum Bacteroidota; class Bacteroidia; order Chitinophagales; family Saprospiraceae; genus CAJQQY01. The sequence continues at coordinate 1,629 of CAJQQY010000054.1, forward strand.
ATTTCATCATGACGATTCTTCAATAAATCTTGGTAAGTTCTAACAGGAGCAGATTTGCCATCGTTGGATTGAATCGTTGGACCAATTGGCCTGATATTTTCTTTTGGAGTAAGTCCTCGATTTGGATTTGTTTTTTTATAAATAATCGTTTTGCTATCTGAAAACCAAGAGTAAGGCAACCCCCCCATGGCATCATTTACATTTGCTTCCGTTAATTTTTTTGCTTCTGCTTTTTTTAAATCAGCAGTCCATAATTCCAATCCCATTTCTTTGGTGATGGTAAAAACGATTCTCGAACCGTCAGACGACCAACTTACATTTTCAATTTTTGGATTAGCAGGGAGACCTTCAATTTCTGTTTCTACTTTTCCATTCACCGTTTTTATTTTCATGCTATTGAAATGGGAGGAACGACTCGAACCATTTGTTCGAGGGTTAATTCGAATGCCAGCTAAGCGTAATTCTTCTTGAGCCACTTCTTCAATTGATGGTAAACTAGCTCTGCCTAATAATAACATTATATCTCCTGCCGGACTCAAACTTGCGGCTGGTGTTGGGGGAGCATCGATTAGATCAGCAATTTCTTTTGGAGGCATTTGATAGCCTAGATTATTTTGTGCGTTTAAATTCATGGTAAATATTAAGAGAAGTAAAGTCCCGAGAAGGGATGTGGTTTTTGAAGTATTTTTTTACAAAAATAAGATTGTTTTTTGTTCGCTCGAAATTTATTATTTAAAGTCGAAAGAAAAGAAAAGGCTTTTTTCTCAAAAAAAAAGTGGTGCTAGTCCTTTATAGATTAACACCACTTTTTTGGAGGTTTAATTAAGGAAAATATTATTCCTTAACTAAAACCGCATCAGTCAAAGTATAAATCAATCGATTGATGTCATCGGAATTTGTTTCTAATTTACCTTTAAGCGTAACTGCTTCTGCAGAATATTTTACAGGCTCACTTGCCATAACTTCCATCACAGTTTCAGGGCCAGCGCCTCCACAAAAGAAGCACATATTATAAGGAAAAGCAGAGAAGACAAATTCTTTATGACTTTTGTAGCCTTCGACAGGGATGATGTATCCTTTGATTTCGATGACTTTACCTTCAAGTTCAAGAACATCTTTGCTAAAAACTGGCTTGTCTACTTTGAAGCCCATGATTTCATCATACTCTTTTTTGAAAGTAATTTTACTTAAAGTCTTCCATGTCTTTGCTGCATTTGATGGTTCAGTTGGAGCTTTGACAGTTGAAGTTTTTTTATCGCCTTTAGAAACAGATTGCGCAGTACTTAAATTTGAAAAAGCTGCTACTAAAAACAAACTGAATATTGCAATGGTTATTTTTTTCATGTTATTTTTTCTTTTTATCCTTAGACTATTTTTGTCTAAGAATCATTTATACTAAAAAAATCAAGCGCCTCAATCGCTCACAAATATAACGTATTACTTTCAAGGAAGTAATTTAAGACTCTGTTAAAGTTTGAGAAATATCTGTTCTAAATGCTTGATAAGCAGGAATTACTGCTGCTACAAATCCTATAAATAATGCACCACCAAGTAAATAAAATTCTTCTTTTAAAAATTTAGTTGCAGTAAATGAATAGTGATATTTATCTTCCATCTGTCCAGCAAAAACGCTCATTCCTAAATGACTTAAAATAATTCCAATCACATATCCAATCACAGCTAATAACAATCCTTCGAGGATAATTAGGAAAAAAAGTTTAGTTGGAGTTGCTCCCATCACTCGCATCAAAGCCAATTCATATTTTCGATCTCGCAAGGAACTAAACAATGAAATAAAAATACTCAACCCAGAAACTAAGACAATTATCATGGCTAAGTTTCTCAAAAAGCTTTCTCCCAAACTCATATTATCATACAATCGATTTAACTCGATTGCTGGAGAAGCAGCCATCACTTCAGTATTTTCATTAATACCTCGAAGCATCGTCAAGGCTTGAAAACTCTTTTTACTCGACTCTTTAAACTTGATTAAGATAGAAGTGATTTCTTGATCGACTTCTTCAATTAGTGGCTTTTGCGGAGCAGAGTGGTCATGATCATGATCATGGTCGTGATCGTGATCGTGATCGTGACCATCATCTGTTGCGTGGTCGTGTCCGTCATGATTATCAGTTTCTTCTTTAGTCGTATCAATCGTTTCAGTTGTTTCAGTCGTTTCAGTCGTTTCAGGTTCATCATGGTTAGCATGAACTTCCCAAATACTTTGTGTCGTCGTCAATATTAATTGATCAATAACGGAGTTTGATTTTTGAAAAATACCGACTACTTTAAATTGTCCATGTTCATGTCCATTCATGCCATCACTCAAAAATCCATGTGTACTATAAAAGGTGTCTCCAATTTTCAAATTAGCAATTTTTGCAACATCGGCACCGATATTCGCTTCAAAATTATTCTCCCAAACTTTTCCCTCTTTAGGTTTTACATCATAAAGTTCAGGATAATCTTGAGTAGTTCCGACGATTCGAAATCCTTTGTAACTATCTCCCAAGGAAAGTGGAATAGCTTTATCGATCAATGGATTCCTGCCACTTAAAAAAGGTTTGACATCTTTGATCTTCACATTTCCAGTTGGATCATCAACGTGATACATATTGCATAGGATCATTTGCAAAGGACTTCCTTTTGCGCCAATGACTAACGAAATACCTGCGAGGTTTTTGTCAAATTTTTCTTGAACCTGATTTTCGATCAAGAAAATCATGGATATCATTCCCACACCCAGAGCAAATAAAACCAAACTCAACATCATATTAAGTGGCTTGTTGGTTAGGTTTTTCCAAGCTAATTTAATGTTGCTCATAATTCAATTTGATTTTTTATTAACTCTTTTAATCGTCCATCGTGCGTTACGATTAATAAGGTTGCATTGGCTTCTTTTGATTGAGTTTCCAATAATTTAATTACTTCATGGCAATTTTTATCATCTAAAGCAGAGGTTGGTTCATCTGCTAAAATTACGGTAGGACGATTAACTAATGCCCGAGCAATGGAGACTCTTTGCTTTTCTCCTTCGCTCAAATTATCAGTCCTAGATTTGAATTTATGACCGACGTTAAGTTGGTTGAGGAGCTTATAGATGTAATCTCTATCGACATCCTGACCGGCTAGTTCTTGAGCTAACATCAAATTCTCTTCGACTGTTAAGGCTCTCACGAAATAAGGTTTTTGAAAAACGATCCCGATATTTTTTCCTCGGAATTGATCTAAAGCAGTTGACGATAGTTGGCCAGTATTTTTTCCATCAATCAAAATTTCGCCTTGCTTAGGTTTTCGCAAACCTCCAAGCAAATGCAAAAGAGTTGTTTTTCCACTTCCTGATTGACCGAGTAATAACCATTGTTCGCCTCTCTGACAATTGATATCAGGAAAGTCTAAAAAGGTTTTTCCGTCGTAGGAAAATTTTAAATTTTTTGTTTGTAACATAGTTTCTGTCTAATTACTTTTTTCCGATTAAAATCGAGAATTACAATAATGCTGCACCGAATACTCCTGCACTATCTCCAAGCTTCGGTTTTAAAAACACCGTATCGAAGCGATTGTTGAAAACGTATTTTCTAGCTTCTTCCACACCTTCTTTGTATAATAAGTCCACATTGCTAACTCCGCCACCTAGAACGATCGCATCTGGATCTAAAATATTAATCACATTGGCTATTCCTTTTCCAAAGAATTCTAACATTCGTTTGACAGTTTGAGTGGCAGCTCCATCTGTTCCTGCCTGGTATTTTTCGATAATTGTTTTTAATAATAAATGCTCGCCAGTTTGTTCTTCATAAAATCGTTCTAAAGATTTTCCAGAAAGAATGGTTTCTACACAACCCGTATTTCCACAATAACAATTTCCACCAGAGGCATCTAAAAAATTATGTCCCCATTCGCCTGCAATACCTTGGCGACCTGTGAGAGGTTTTCCATTAATTACAATTCCTCCTCCAACACCTGATCCCATAATAACTCCAAAAACAACTTTTGCGTCTGGCATTTTTTCTTTTACAATACCCATATTAGTTTCTGCAACGGCAAAACAATTAGCATCATTGGCAACGATAATTGGTAACTTTAGGAGTTGCTCCAAATCTTTTTTGAAAGGCATTCCATTCATTATAGTAGTATTGGAATTTTTCATGGTTTGTAAGATTGGATCAATCACACCTGGTGTTCCTATTCCTATTTTATCAGGTTTTACGCCAGTTTCAGCAATAAGGACTTCAATAAGTTTTGCAATTTGATTCAAGATATGTTGATATCCTCTGTCTGCTTCAGTAGGAACTCTTAATCGTTTTAGAGGGATGGGATTTCCTCCTTCGAGAACGACACCTTCGATTTTTGTACCTCCTAAATCAATTCCCCAATGTAAATCCATATTTCAATAATTAATTTTAATGTCCTTGAAGTGAACCTATTTTTAGTTTTTTATGTAACTAAAACAAGTGTGAGGGACGTTTGGTTTTTGAAAAAATATTGACCTTGATTTTAAGCAAAAATACTGCTACATTTGTCCATCTTTAGAAAGAAAGAAAAAATAACATGAAATTTTACTCAAATATAATAATTAGCATCATTATCATTCCTCGATTGCCTGACAATCTGTAGATGCTATTTCTTTTTTTTGAATAAAAAGCTCTGACAGGTTGTTCTGTCAGAGCTTTTTGTTTGAAAATGAATGAAAATTTTTAGTCAAAAAAAGTTCAAATTTGAATTATTTAACAAGGCAAAAGTTATCAACTCATTTTTTATCTTTGCACTCGTTTTTAAAATCAATAATTTTCTAATATGTCAAACGAAAAATACCGTAAAGTCAAATCCCTCAATCTTCCTGAGATAGATCAGGAGATACTCGCTTTTTGGAGCGACCATAAAGTATTTGAAAAAAGTATCGATGAAAGAAGTGAAGACAATTCTTATGTCTTTTATGAAGGCCCACCTTCGGCAAATGGAAAACCTGGAATTCACCACGTGATGGCTCGAACAATCAAGGATTTGGTTTGTAGATACCATACTTTGAAAGGAAAAAGAGTAGAACGAAAAGGTGGTTGGGATACGCATGGTTTGCCAATTGAATTATCTGTAGAAAAAGAATTAGGAATCACGAAGGAAGATATCGGAACTAAGATTACGGTAGATGAATATAATGCAAAGTGTCGAGAGACAGTTATGCAATATAAAAACTTGTGGGATGATTTGACTATAAAGATGGGGTACTGGGTTGACTTGGAAAATCCATATGTGACTTACGAAAATGAATACATCGAATCAGTTTGGTGGTTGTTGTCGCAGTTGTACAATAAAGATTTGATGTACAAAGGATATACGATTCAACCATATTCACCAGCGGCAGGAACAGGTTTGAGTACACATGAGTTGAATCAACCTGGGTGCTATAAGAATGTAAAAGATACTTCTGCCGTTGCGATGTTTAAAGTTAATCGAGATGAAAAATCTAATTTTCTTTTTGAAGCAGATGATGAAGACGTTCGAATCATAGCATGGACGACGACACCTTGGACGTTGCCTTCAAATACCGCGTTGACTGCGGGGGCAAAAATTGATTATGTAAAAATAAAAATGAAAAATAGCTACACAGATTTACCAGTAAGTGTAGTGATGGCTAAGGTATTGGTGAAGAAATGGTTTGGAGCAAAAAATCAACCAGAGATCATCGAGCAAAGTGAATCTTTCAAAGGTGCTTTAATGGAAGGAATCCGTTATGAGCAATTGTTAGATTTTGGAAATGAGATCGAACCATTGCAAGGAAAGACCGATGCTTTTCGAGTTATCTTAGGAAATTTTGTAACGACAGAAGATGGAACTGGAATCGTTCACACCGCTCCTTCGTTTGGTGCGGATGATAGAATTGTTGGCATCCAAAATGGAATTGGCGCATTGACGTTGGTGGATAAGCAAGGGAAATTTAAGGATAATGTTGGAGAGTTTTCAGGACGTTATGTGAAAGATTACAAAGATGATCCTGATTATGTAAATGTGGATATTGATATTGCTGTGCGATTGAAATTGGACAACAAAGCATTCAATGTTGCGAAATATGAACACAACTATCCTCATTGTTGGAGAACAGATAAACCAATTTTATACTATCCTTTGGACAGTTGGTTTGTCAAAGCTGCTTCTGTCAAAGAGCGAATGTTTGAATTGAATAAAACGATTAACTGGAAACCTGCTTCAACGGGTGAAGGTCGTTTTGGGAAATGGTTAGAGAACTTGCAAGATTGGAATTTATCTCGTTCAAGATTCTGGGGAATACCACTTCCGATTTGGAGAACTGAAGATGGAGAGGGACAAAAATGTATTTCTTCTGTCGAAGAATTGACGAAGGAAATAGAACATGCAAATAATGTTTTAGGGAAAAACCAAGAGGTTCCTAAAGACTTGCACAGACCATATATAGATGATGTGATTTTGGCAACAGAAGAAGGGAAGCCAATGAAGCGAGAGTTGGATTTGATCGACGTTTGGTTTGATTCAGGTTCAATGCCTTATGCTCAATGGCATTATCCATTTGAAAATAAAGAAAAGTTTGAACGAAATTTCCCAGCAGATTTTATCGCAGAAGGAGTTGATCAAACGCGTGGATGGTTTTATACTTTGCATGCGATTGCGACAATGGTTTTCGATTCAGTTGCGTATAAAAATGTTGTTTCGAATGGTTTAGTTTTGGATAAGAACGGTGTTAAAATGTCTAAGAGATTGGGCAACGCCGTAGATCCATTTGAAGCACTTGGAAAGTATGGAGCAGATGCAAATCGTTGGTACATGATTGCCAATTCACCGCCATGGGATAATTTGAAATATGATATTGATGGTGTAGATGAAAAGCGAAAAAAGTTTTTCGGGACACTTTTCAACACCTATAATTTCTTTGCAACCTATGCGAATATCGATGGTTTTGAAATGGATGAAGCGAATGCAACTCCAGTTGCTGATCGACCAGAAATTGACAAATGGATTATTTCAAAATTGAATTCATTGATCAAAGAATATACTGATGCGATGGATGATTACGAAGCAACAAAAGGTTGTCGAGCAATCGAAAATTTTGTTTTAAATGATTTATCGAACTGGTATGTGAGATTGTGTCGTCGTCGTTTTTGGAAAAGTGATTCTGATGCTGACAAGCGCGCTGCGTACGAAACTTTGTACGAATGTATGGTAGTTGTTTCGCAGTTGATGTCAGCGGTTGCACCTTTCTTTGCAGATTGGTTGTATCAAAGATTGACTGACCCAATTCGTGAAAATGAAAAAGTAAATGATGGTCGATGGAAACATGAATCTGTTCATTTGTCTTATTTGACTAAAGCGAATCACGACTTGATCGATGAAGCTTTGGAGGAAAGAATGGATTATGCTCAACGAATTTCTTCTTTGGTTTTATCTATCCGAAAGAAAGAAAATCATCGAGTGCGTCAGCCATTGCAAAAAATATTATTGCCTGTTTTGGATAGTACTTTCCAAGCGCAAGTGGAAGCGGTAAACGATTTAATTTTGTCAGAAGTTAATGTTAAAGAGATTGAATATTTGACGGACACGACTGGTTTTATCAAGAAGAAAATCAAACCAAACTTCAAAACGCTTGGGCGAAAGTTGGGTAAAAATATGAAAGCTGCTGCTGCTGCTATCGGAGGTTTTTCTCAAGAAGATATTGCTGCTGTAGAGAAATCAAATAGCTACCAATTAGTTGTTGGAGAGGATACTTACGAATTGACATTGGAAGATTTTGAAATCACTTCAGATGATATCCCAGGCTGGACAGTAGCAAATGATGGAGCATTGACGGTTGCATTAGATGTAACGGTTACGGATGATCTTTTAGCAGAAGGAACTGCTCGAGAATTAGTGAATCGTATCCAGAATATCCGAAAGACTCGCGACTTTAATGTAACTGATAAAATTGCGGTGACGTTGGAAAATCACGAAGCGATTCGTCCTGCGTTAGAGCAATTCAAAGATTACATTTGCACGGAAACTTTAGCGACTAGCTTAGATGCGAAGAGTGAAGTGGAAGGAGAAAAAATTGAATTAAATGATGAAGTATCGCTAAATATTAGAGTGAGTTTATCGTAGTGGGTCGCTTTAGCTGCCTGCCAAAAAAGAAGCGCAGCGACTTTTTTGAAAAAATGATAAAAGTCCTTGGAGTTAATTCTCTAAGGGCTTTTTGTTTTGGGTAGTATTTGTATTTGATACTTTTCTTCTTTTTTGGCGGGCAGCTAAAGCGACCCACTAAATTTGACACCAATAAAAATACAAACTAAACAAACTATCAAACTCAATAAAATATTCCCAAAAGCATACATCAAATTCCCATCTTGAAATAGCTGAAAGGTCTCATTTGTAAAAGCCGAAAAAGTACTAAACCCACCACAAAATCCAGTCATCAATAAATACTTTTGAACATCAGAAGTATTTCCATTTTTCATCGTCCATCCAACCAAAGCACCAAGAACAATACAGCTTATAGCATTTGCTAAAAGTGTAGCCATTGGGAAAATATATTCTTGATTTTTCATAAAAAGAGAAATCCCAAATCGACAGATACTTCCTAAACCACCGCCGATGAAAACTAGAATGAAGTTCATGTTTTTTATTTTTTATCAAAAAAACAAAAGAAGGATTGAAAGTACTTAACCTTCAATCCTTCTTTTATGAATTTAATTTATTTATCAAGAAGCTGCATTGGTGATTCTTCTTTTCTTTCGATTAACCGTCCAATTCAAACTTGCAGATAAAACAATTGCTAATCCGATCACTAAAAATAGTAAATAATGCAATCCAATATTTTGCAAATAAAATACTAAAAGCATGAATCCAACATTTACTGCAACTAAGATTCCTGTTCCTTGCATGTGCGAAAATCCAAAATCCAAAAGCAAATGATGAATATGAGTTCGATCAGGATTAAAAGGAGATTTACCTTTTAAAATTCGCATCGTAAAAACTCGAAGCGTATCAAAAAGTGGTAAAATCAAAATTCCAATTGCAACTGCTGGTACTGCTTGAAAAGTATATTTTGCTTTTGCTGGAGTAACCAAAGCAGGGTCATGAAATTCAATAAACTTGATAATCAAAATTGAACTGACTAAACCAACTAAAAGAGAGCCAGTATCACCCATGAAAATTTTCGCAGGTGTAAAATTATATTTTAAAAATGCGATCAAAGCACCAGCCAAAGCAAATGCTACCAATGCCAACCCCATTTCATCAATCAAATAAAACCACGCTCCCAGTACCACAGAAATCAATGTCCCGATACTTCCTGACAAACCATTAATTCCATCAATCAAATTGAAAGCATTAATAATTACAATGATAATAAAAACAGAAAGAATCACCGCCCAAAATTCTGGCAAATCATAAACCCCAAAAATTCCATATAAACTAGTCAATTTCACATTCGATTTCCACACAATAATTCCTGCGGCAAATAGCTCTCCTGCCAATTTCGTTCGAGGAGAAATTGGAACAATATCATCCTTCGATCCAATCAAAAAGATGATAATAAATGCACATAAAATATATTGGAGATCATCAAAAATACCGAAAGGTGTCCACAAAACAATAGAGAAAATCATTCCTGCAAAAATCGCAATTCCACCCAGAGATGGAGTAGTTTCAGTATGCGCTCGCCGCTCACCAGGCTCATCGCAAAGACCCTTAACTTTCGCAACATGAATAATGGAAGGTATTGCAAAATACGTCAGCGTAAATGCTGTGATAAAACTTAGGATAATGTCAAACATAATGTGTCGTGGGATGAGTGCTTCAAAATAGGATTAATTAGATTCTGCAAAATTAAGCATTCTTTCACTCTCATGTTGAGTTATACATGATAAAAATGTTAATATTTAGCAAAACTGATCTAAAATTTAGAATCATCGACCGAATCCAGCCAACTTTTGATGGTTCCGACTACACTTTGTACGCATTCATCTTGAAAAGGTGACATTAAATTGGCTAAATTTACTAAATTTAAAAAAGATTGACTTCCGCCCGCTTGACACAATTTTACATAATCACTCCACGCAGAAGTATGGTTTTCTTGATCTTTTTTCCAAAATTGGAAAGCACACACCTGGGCTAAAGTGTAATCGATATAGTAAAATGGAGATGAAAAAATGTGACTTTGTTTTTGCCAAAATCCACCATTTTCTAAAAACAAATTGTCTCCGTAATCAATGTGAGGAAGATATTTTTTTTCAATATTTCGCCATGCCTCGTTCCGTTCTTTTGGAGTAACATTTGGGTTTTCATAAACGAAGTGTTGGAACTCATCAACAGCAACTCCATAGGGCAAAAATTTAATCGCACCTGCCAAATGAGCAAATTTATATTTATCTGTTTCATGCTCAAAAAACAATTCCATCCAAGGATAGGTGAAAAATTCCATACTCATCGAATGAATTTCACAAGCCTCATAAGTTGGCCAATTATATTCATCGAGACCAATATTTCGACTCGAATAAACTTGAAATGCATGTCCTGCTTCGTGTGTCAATACATCAATATCGCCACTCGTTCCATTGAAATTGGAAAATATGTAAGGAGCTTTATATTTACCAATAAATGAGCAGTATCCACCAGTCGATTTACCTTCTTTATTGACCAAGTCCATCAACTCATTATCTCGCATAAAATCGAAGAATTCTTTCGTTTCATCTGAAAGATCTGAGTACATTTTACTCGCATGATTCAAAATCCAGTCAGGCGATCCTTGCGGTTTTGGATTGCCCGAAGCAAATCGAAAACCAGTATCGTAATATTTTAATTTTTCCAATCCTAAACGACTTTTCTGACGCTCATATAATTTCGTTGCGATTGGCACTACATGTTCTAAAATTTGTTGCCGAAAATTAGCCACCATTTCTGCATTATAATCAGATCGCAACATTCGAGCATAACCCAATTCGATGAAATTTTTGTAACCTAATTTCTGAGCAATTTCATGTCGAACTTTAACTTGATTATCATAGATTTGCTCAAAATCTTCTGAATTTCCTTCATAAAATGCCCATTTTGCTTCGGCTGCAGCTTTTCGAGTTGCTCGATCTTTTGAAGTTTCCAAAGGAATAATTGAAGAGAGGTTATATTTTTTTTCATCAAATTCAATCTCCGCTTTCGCTTTGATTTTATTATAATCACTAACCAGTTTATTTTCCTTTTGCAAGTCTTCCAAAATGGTTGGTTGGAAAGTTTTTAAACTCAAATCTGCAATTACAAACAGTTGACTTCCCCATTTTTCTTCCAATGATTTCCTGAATTTTGAATTTAAAATTAATTGGTAAAAACGGTTATTCAATGCTTCGTAGGTAGGTGAATTTTCATCAAAAAAGGTATTCTCTTTTTCATAAAATTCATCTCTAGTATCAATACTATGTCTAATCCGACAAAGATTGTTCATAGAAGAAAAATCCTCTCGCATCTCATTTATTTTTTCAAAAAAACCATTTTGAGCATCTAACGAATCAGCATTTTCAAAACCTTCTAAAAGGGATTCAAACTTTTTAACAAAAGAATCTAATTCAGGTCTTTGGTACGGGAAATCTTGAAATTTCATATGATATTTAAATTTTGACTTTTAAAATAAAGAGGCATTCAAATTTTGCGCAAAAGTACAATTGTTATCTTGTTTTTTCAACAATCGAGAGAATTCTCATGATGATAAAAAAACATATGTAATACTTTGATTTTGGTAAAATAACTCCTTGATTTTCATTGTTTTATACGGGCAAAAATTAAAGTAGTTTTTCTTACCTTTGCGTGAATTTTCAAAAAGAAGATATTCTAAGCAAGTTTTCAAAAATGAGTGATTTAAAATCCAAAATTGATATAGACAAATTACCGCAGCATGTTGCGGTGATAATGGATGGAAATGGACGTTGGGCAAAACAGAAAGGAAAGCTTCGTGTTTTTGGACATCGGAGTGGAGTGAAAGCGGTACGAGAGACAACCGAAGCGGCAGCAGAATTGGGAATCAAATATTTGACATTGTATGCATTTTCTACTGAGAATTGGAGCCGTCCAAAAACAGAAGTAAATGCTTTGATGAGTCTTTTGATTCAAACTGTGCGAAAGGAATTGACGACTTTGACTAAGAATAATATTCGATTGCAAGCAATAGGTGATTTGACCAAATTACCAAAAGACACATACAATGCTTTGATGGAAGGTATCGAAAAAACCAAACATCATACTCGAATGACTTTAGTTTTAGCGCTCAATTATAGCGCAAAATGGGAAATTCTTGAGGCTACTAAAAAGTTAGCTTTGGCGGCAAAGAATGATGATTTGAAAATTGAAGATATTGATGAAACCGCTTTTTCAAATGCATTGAGTACAGTAGGAATGCCTGACCCTGAATTATTAATTCGAACAAGTGGTGAGCAACGAATCAGTAATTTTTTGCTTTGGCAGATTGCTTACGCTGAATTAAGATTTTTTCCGATTTTTTGGCCTGACTTCCGCAAGGAACATTTGTACGAAGCAATTGTCGATTTTCAAAATAGAGAAAGAAGATTTGGGAAAACGAGCGAGCAGGTGAGTTGATTAAAGATTATGAATCCATAATCTACTAATCATAGAAAGTTCGTATTCGGACATTTATATATTTTTAGATAAAAAAACACCAACGAAATAATTTTATCAACCGTTATTACAGAAGGGAAGTCAAAATGTAATTAAACTGGCCTTTAGGTATTAGGTTTTTGATTGACATTTTGATTTTGATTTAACAAGTATTTCTCTTCGTGAGAAAATTTAACAGAACAAAAAAAATGAGTTTAAAAAATATTCTACCATTTCTAGTATGTCTATTCTTTTTTACAACTGATGGTTTAGCACAAGTGATCGTACCTGACACGATTCCAAATATCGATTACGCTGAACAAAAAGAATATGAGATTGGAGGTATCACGGTAGTAGGAGCTAATTATAGTGATGAAAATGCGGTCAAGGCGATTGCAGGTTTGAAAGTAGGAGACAAAATTAGAATCGGAACAGGTGGTTATGATATATCACGTGCGATTAAAGCACTTTGGAAATTAAGACTATTTACTGATGTTCGAGTATTTCAAACTAAAACAATTGGAGATATTGTTTTTCTAGAAGTACAAGTAAAAGAGCGTCCACGATTATCTCGTTTTTCTTACAAAAACGTCAAAAAGAAATACCACGAAGATTTAAATGGAATAATAAATACCTATTTACTTAAAGGAGGTATTATTACAGAAAGTACCAAAACTAATGCAGTCAATGGGATTAAAAACTTCTTTGAAGGGAAAGGATATTTAGATGCGGAAGTAAAAGTAGAAGAGATTGAAGATAATGCAAGTGTCAATTCTGTTCGATTAATTTTTAATGTTAACAAGAAGGATCGAATTAAAGTTAAGGAAATTAGTTTTACTGGAAATAAAGAAATTCAACCTCGGAAACTTCGAAAGTTGATGAAAGAAACGAAGGAGAAAAAAAGAATTTTCAATTCTTCCAAATTCATCAAAAATGATTATGAAGAGGATAAAAAGAGTATCGTAGCCCATTATAATACAATTGGTTTTAGAGATGCTCGAATATTAGGAGATAGCATTTGGAGAAATGATGATGGAGAATTACACTTGCAAATCAATATTGAAGAAGGAAACCGATATTTCTTTAGAAATATAGCTTGGAAAGGAAATTCAATATATGACACTAAAACTTTAGCAGGTGTTCTAGGAATTGAAAAAGGAGAAATTTATAATCAAGAGTTATTAGAAACTCGATTGAGTTTTAGCCAAGACGGAAGAGATATTACGACTTTGTATATGGATAATGGTTATTTGTTCTTCCGAGTAGATCCAATTGAAGTTTCAATTGATAATGATTCGATTGATTTGGAAATTAGAATTTATGAAGGCCCTCAAGCGACAATTGATAAAGTTACGATTGCAGGGAATGATCGAACACATGAGCATGTAATTCGAAGAGAGTTAAGAACTCGTCCAGGAGAGAAGTTTAGTCGTTCAGATATTATTCGTTCACAAAGGGAGATTATTAATTTGGGATACTTCAATCCTGAAACTATGGGAATCAACACTCCCGTAAATCCACAAAGAGGAACAGTTGACATTGAATATACTGTAGAAGAAAAACCTTCCGATCAGTTGGAACTTTCTGCAGGTTGGGGAGGACAAGGTCGTGGAGTAATCGGAACATTAGGAGTTTCATTTAATAACTTTTCTGTTAGAAATATATTTAAAAAAGAATCTTGGAGTCCGCTACCTCAAGGAGATGGTCAAAGACTTTCTCTTCGAGCACAAACGAATGGTCGTTTTTATCAATCATACAATGCATCGTTTACAGAGCCTTGGTTGGGAGGGAAAAAGCCAACTTCATTTACGGTTGGAGGTTATTATACAAGGTTGACTAATGGTCTTTCTAAATCAAGTGCAAGTTTTAATAGTTTAGAAATTACGAATTTCTCAGTTGGTTTAGGAACTAGATTAAAATGGCCAGATGATAACTTTGTATTAAGTGGAGCGATTAATTTGCAAAATTTAGGATTGAATAATTGGTTACGAGGAGATTTCAGATTGCAGGATGGTTCATTATTGACAACAGGTAATTTCCGAAATTTCAGTCTGAAAGGAACATTAGCAAGAACTACAGTTGTTGATCCAATCTTCCCGAAAACAGGGTCGAAAGTTTCATTGAGTGTTTCATTGACTCCTCCTTATTCCTTATTTAAGGAAGATAATTTTTACCTATTATCTGAAGAAGAAAGAGCAGGAAAGACAGATACAGAAATTAGAAATATAGAAAATGGGAACCGTTTCAAATGGTTAGAATATCACAAATGGAGATTTGATGCAGAGTGGTACACTCCACTTGTTGGAAATTTAATCTTAAAAGCTTCTATCAAAATTGGGATGTTAGGATTCTATGATAGCAATATTGGACAGTCGCCTTTTGAAAGATTTGTATTAGGTGGAGACGGATTAGCAGGACAACAATTTGGATTATTAGGAAATGATATTATTTCTCTAAGAGGTTACGAAGTGAATGATTTACCTGCAAGTAATAATGGAGGGGCATCAGTTTTTGATAAATTAACAGTTGAATTGAGGTACCCAATTTCCTTGAATCCAAGTTCTACGATTTATGTTTTAGCATTTGCTCAAGGAGGAAATGCATGGAATAGCTTCGAAGATTTCAATCCATTTGATGTGAGACGTTCAGCAGGTTTAGGTTTGAGAGTTTTCTTACCAATGTTTGGTACGCTTGGGTTTGATTATGGACTTGGGTTTGATAAACCTAACTTGATTGGAACTGGGGCTAAATGGTCAGAATATGGACAATTTAATATTATCTTAGGATTCGAACCAGATTAGAAATATAAGGATGAAATAATTTGAGATAATAAAATGTAACCCACTTTGAAGAATAATTCAAGGTGGGTTACACGTTTTTAGGCATCTCAAACGTTGTAAAAATATGATGAGAATAAATTTACTTTTGTTTTTTATATCTTTTGTTTTTGTGCAAAATTGTTTTGCCCAACCTAATTCCAATGGGGATTATGTAACTCGAAAAACAGTATCGGATAAATTAAAGAAAACCTATAAAAAAGGGATGCAATACTCTCGAGCTGGTCAAAATGAGAAAGCTCTCAAAGAATTTACAAAAGCGTTAAAAAAAGAACCTAAATTCATCGATGCTCAAATTCAGTGGGCAGCCATTCATTATGATACGAAGAACTATGAAGTGGCAGCACAAGGTTTTGAAAAAGTTATACAGATAGACTCATTTTATAAAAAGAAAGTATTCTATATGTATGCTTTGACTGAAATGAAAATGAAAAAATTTGATAAAGCTGTTGTACACTTTGAAGATTATTTAGCTTCCAAACCTAACAATGATATCCTCGAAAGAAAATCTAAAAAACATATTGCCAATAGCCGATTTATGAAAGCGGCTTATGGCAACCCAGTTTCCTACGAACCTAAAAGTTTAGGCCCCAATATAAATACTCGAAATCCAGAATATCTTCCTTCCTTGACTGCCGATGGTAAACAATTAATTTATACGGCAATGCTTTATGGGCAAGAAGATTTTATCATGAGTACAAAAAAGGATGGTGTTTGGCAAAAGGGAATTCCCCTAGATGGAATTAATACAGACCAAAATGAAGGAGCTCAAAGTATCTCTGCTGATGGCAAATTTTTAGTATTCACCGCTTGCAATCGCAAAGATGGTTACGGAAGTTGTGATTTATATTATTCCGAAGTTCGAGATGGGCGATGGACGCCTGCGGCAAATATTGGATCGCCAATCAATTCGAGAGGCTGGGAATCTCAACCTTCTATTTCTGCTGATGGAAGAGTAATTTATTTTACGAGTAATCGAAAAGGAGGACAAGGAGGAAAAGATATTTGGGTAAGTTATCGGCAAGAAAATGGCAAGTGGGGAAAGCCTCAAAACCTAGGTGACATCATTAATTCGCCTTACGATGAACAATCACCTTTTATTCATCCTGATAATCAGACGCTTTATTTTATGTCTGATGGACATCCTGGAATGGGTGGGCATGATTTATTTTTTGCCAGAAAGAAAAATGAAAAAGAGTGGTTCACTCCCACAAATTTAGGCTATCCAATTAATACCGAGGCAAGCGAAGGCGCCTTAGTTTTGAGTCTAGATGGAAAAACGGGGTATTTTGCAAGTGATATTAAAAACTTTGAATCAGGTAAATCGGTTTTTGATAAAGTAACAGAAGGTGGGCATACAGATATATATAGTTTCGAATTATACAAAGAAGCTAGGCCTCAGCCTGTGACTTATGTGCAAGCGTACGTCTATGATTTGGAGACAAAAAAGAAACTTTCAGCTAAAGTTGATTTTGTGGATTTGAACTCTGGTGAAACGTATGCTTCGTCTTTTACAGATCAAGATGGAGAGTTTTTAGTTTGTTTACCAATGGGAAAAAACTATGCGTTGAATATTTCAAAAGAGAAATATTTATTTCACTCCGAAAACTTCTCCCTCGAAAAAACACAAAGTTTGGAAGATCCTTTTTTATTAAAAATTGGATTACAACCAATTAAAGATAAACCAGTTTCAACAATAATTGAGCCTGAAACAACTTCACCTCCAGTAGTTTTGAGAAATGTTTTATTTGAAACAGGCTCAGCAGAATTGAAGTCAGAATCTTTATTTGAATTAAATCAGTTATTGCAATTGTTAGAAAACAATAGCACGTTAAAAATTCGAATTAATGGACACACAGATAATGTAGGTTCAGATGAAGATAATCTAGCTTTATCAACCAATCGTGCAAAAGCTGTAGTTGATTTTTTGATAAAAAATGGAATAGCGAGCAAACGTTTGAGTCATAAAGGTTATGGAGAAACCAAACCAATTGAATCAAATGACACAGAGTGGGGAAAGCAGAACAATCGAAGAACAGAGTTTGTTATGCTTAAATGAAAATGAAATTACCTTAACTTTTAAAATATAACCAATGACTTTAAAATCAATTTTTACAACCATCTTATTTTTCTCTTTATTTATTTCGATTTCTGTAGCTCAATCGGTTGTAGGAGTTTGGAAAACGGTCGATGATGAGACAGGCCAAGAAAAATCACAGGTAGAGATTTATGAAAAGAATGGGAAATACTATGGAAAAATAATCAAACTACTTAATGCATCTACTACCAAATGCGATAATTGTTCAGGTAGTCGAAAAGGAAAACCTTTAGTAGGTTTGGAAATTTTGTGGGATATGAAGAAAAGTGGAAGTACGTGGAAAAATGGAGAAATCTTTTCTCCAACCAAGGATAAAACGTATAGTTGTAAAATGTGGCTCGAAGGGGATGATAAATTAAAAGTACGAGGATATGTTGCCCTTTTTTACCGAACTCAAACGTGGCATAGGATAAAATAAGTTGGAAAATCGTTTTGTTGGATAATTTTTCCAAAAAAAGAAGGCCTTAACAAAATATTTGTTGAGGCTTTTTAGTTTTAGTATTGAATTTTTCACACACAACTTTTTAAGCGCACAACTTATTTATTCACTCAAAAAAATGTTCATGAAGCATAACTTTACACTAAATCATCTAACTAGATTCATTTACAAAGAAACTTCGGTAGCCGAATCAATGGCAATCAGGACAGCTCTTCAAGAAAATTGGAATTTGTTTGAAGAATACCAAGAATTGAAAAAAGCTAACGATCAATTACCTAAAGTTACTTTTAATCCTTCACCTGACAGTATCCAAAATATCCTTCGATATAGTAAGGAAACAGCAGTTGAAGCTCAACATTAAATGGATTTGGAAATCCTCCTAGAAGCCCTTAATCAATTGACTTTGATTAAGGGCTTCTTCAATTAATATCTAAAATCCAAGAAGTAAGAATATTACTATTATTGAATATTCGAAAATCCTTGTTGGATTTTGGATATTCAAAAAAAACTTTCCCTATCTTGTTTTAATTAAATTTCATACATGAAAAAACGTTTTCTTTATCACCATTTGTAAAACAACTTTTAACTGATTTAAGATATTTAAAACAATTTTTTTTAAAAAAATGCTTTTATTTTTTGTTTTATATAAACAAAAAGTTTATCTTTACACCGTTATAAACAAAAAGTTGTTTTCAAAAGATTAAAATTTTATACAATGTCAAAAGAAAAAGAAGCAAAGCTAAAAGCCTTGAAACAAACGATGGATAGGCTAGACAAAACTTATGGAAAGGGAATCGTAATGAGAATGGGTGACAAGCCTGCGGTTAATGTAGCAACCATTCCAACGGGATCATTAAGTCTAGATTTAGCACTTGGAATTAATGGTCTTCCAAAAGGTAGAATTGTTGAAATCTACGGACCTGAATCATCAGGAAAAACAACCTTAGCCATTCATGCAATTGCAGAGTGTCAAAAAAATGGTGGAATCGCAGCTTTTATTGATGCGGAACATGCCTTTGACAAAAACTATGCTGAAGCACTTGGTGTGGATACAGAGAACTTATTGATATCTCAACCAGATAATGGTGAGCAAGCACTAGAAATTACTGAAAACTTGATCCGTTCAGCGGCAATTGATATAATAGTTGTAGATTCTGTTGCAGCCTTAGTTCCAAGAAGTGAGATTGAAGGAGAAATGGGAGATTCTAAAATGGGGTTACAAGCTCGTTTGATGTCTCAAGCCATGAGAAAATTAACAGGAGCAATTGGACGAACTGGATGTTGTTGTATATTCATTAACCAATTACGTGAAAAAATTGGAGTAATGTTCGGTAATCCAGAAACAACAACAGGTGGTAACGCTTTGAAGTTTTATGCTTCTGTAAGATTAGATATTAGAAAATCAGGTTCTGCGATTAAAGATAAAGAAGGAAATGTAGTAGGGAATCACGTAAAAGTGAAAGTGGTGAAAAATAAATTAGCACCTCCATTCCGAATTGCATTATTTGATATTATGTATGGAGAAGGAGTTTCCAAAACTGGAGAAATTGTGGATCTTGGAGTAGACCATGACATCATCGATAAA
>CAJQQY010000055.1 GCA_905480595.1 uncultured Saprospiraceae bacterium
TAAAATGAGTCCATGAATTGTACCCGAAAGTCGAGTGCGACCTCCTGAATTAATATTTACAACTGTACCTTTAGTTGCTCCAGCTCCAGGAATTCCACCGACAATCCCAGCTATCATATTTCCTATTCCTTGACCGATAAGTTCACGATTACTGTTATGTTTGGTCTTAGTCATATTGTCTGCTATGACAGATGTCAACAACGAATCTATACTTCCTAAAACGGCCAAAACAATAGCGTACTCAAATATGAGAGGGTATGCACTCCCTTCTATCGTTAGAAATCCTGACACTTGCAACGCAGGTAAACCTGATGGAATTTCTCCAATAACGGGTACATCCCAATTCAGAAAAAATCCCGCCAAGGTAGCAACAACGAGTGCTACCAATGCACTTGGAATTGCTTTAGTTATTTTTGGAAAAACATAATAGATGAATATCGTAAGGAGACCTAAACCTACTGCTTGAATATTCCCATCTGAAAATAATCTAGGTAAATCTTGGATTACCGCTATCGTAGATTTAGGAGAAGAAAGTCCTGCAAATGGGAAAAGTTGAAGGATAACAATAATCAAACCTACACCACTCATAAATCCAGAAACTACAGGATATGGAAAATACTTAACATAGCTGGCTATATTTAATAAACCAAATATGATTTGAAATAAGCCTCCTAAAAAAAAGGTGAGTAAAATAATACTCATTCCACTTTCTAGACTTCCCGTCAGCTCTATTGCTGCAGCAACCAATGCTGCTGATACTACCGTCATCGGTCCAGTTGGACCACTAGCTTGAGTTGCTGTCCCCCCAAATATTGCTGCAAAAACACCAACAGCAATAGCTCCATAAAGTCCTGCAGCAGCTCCCATTCCTGATTGAACTCCGAATGCTAAAGCTAAGGGCAACGCTACGACTCCTGCTACTAATCCGCCTGTAATATCTCCTTTTAGATATTTAGTATCATAAAAATTCCCTAACATCTTTCGTTTGTTTTGTTTTGTAATTTAAATGCATTTCATGCATGTAACCCTAGGTACTTTTAATTTGTTCAATTGTGTTAAATAAAATAAGGGGCATTTCTCAAACTAACTCCTTGAATTAAATCCACCTATCTAACACATTTGATTTTGGATCAAGAAATAGGAGGTTCAAAAAATAAATTACATTTGAATAAAACTCCAAGAGGGGACAAATAACATTAAAATTGGTAATTGATCTGGAATAGGATTTTGTAAAAATTCCAAAAAACTAAACCATTGTCTACTGAAAGAAAATGGGTTGACACAAACGACAAATTAAATTATTTGCAATTTGTAAAAAAACGAAATTCAAAAATATTTTAATTTTTTAGATATCTTTATCCTAGTCAAAATTCTGCACCAACAATTTTTGTTTTCAAAATATAAAATATGAAATCTATAATTACCCTCCTTACTTTTATTTTTTTACTCAACTCTTTATCAGCTCAATTTAGCACCGAGCAAATTATTCATAATCTCTCCTCTGGAGAATATGGATATGCTGAAGATATGGATAACGATGGAGATAAAGACTTTATATCTTTCGGTTCAATTTGGACTGGAGTATCTTGGTTTAGAAATATTGATGGTGCTGGTAATTTTTCTACACAAATAGAATTAAACATTCCTTTACCTTCTAATGGCTGGTTTCATGGATCTATTGGAGATCTTAATGGAGATGGTTTTATTGACATTATAATTGTTGAACAAAATGATGATGAAGTATCATGGTATCCTCATCTAGATGGATTAGGGACTTTTGGGGATAAAATTGTTATTGATATTAGCTCGAATGAATCATATGTAGCAACAGCAAGTGATATAGATAATGATGGAGATGTAGACCTAATTGTTGGAGGTAAACCATCGTTAGTTTGGTATGAAAATACAGATGGACAAGGTCAATTTAGTGGACCGAAAATTATAGCTACGATTGCTTCAGCAATATTTCATTACGTTGAAAATATAGATATAGACGGAGATGGATTTAAGGATTTAGTGATTGGAGCAACTAATAAAATTGGTTGGTATAAAAATGAAAATGGACAAGGTTTCTCTGGATTCAAAGGAATGCCCAATAGTTATCAAGGCAATACTGAAATGCATGTAGTCGATATTGATGGAGATAATGATTATGATGTGGTTTATGAAGTTGATAATGTTTTTACAAGTGAAACAGAATTAAGGTGGTATGAAAATATAGATGGATTAGGAGATTGGGGATTGGGTGGAACCATTGATTCAGATGTATCAATCATTCAAGGAATTACTTCACTCGATGTCGATCTTGATGGAGATATGGATATTATCTCCGCTGACTATTGGATAGACCAAGTCAATTGGTATGAAAATTTAGATGGACTTGGAAACTTTGATCAAAAGAATACCATTTCAGATCAAATTGATGAAGTGTATTTAGTTGGTACAGCTGATATAAATGGTGATAGTGTAAAAGATCTATTTACTATTTCAACTGGAAAAATTCTATGGTTTCAAAATTTAGCTTCCTCTCCTCGAATCCAAATTTCCACTTTTTGGGATGAGAATGAAAACATGATTAAGGAGACCAATGAGATTGGATTAAACCAGCAGAACATTGAAGTTATGCCAAATAATTTAAACACTTTTTCATTAGATCAAGGCTTTATAGAATTTCCTGTGAATGCAGGAAGCTATGAAATAAATTGCTCGCCAAGTAATGGGTGGACTTTGACTACTCCTGCTAATTTAAATATCGATGTTCAAGGGAATCAAAGTACTATCCAATACTTTGGACTTAAACCACAAGGAGAATTATTTGAGGCAGAAGTAAGTCTGACCTCCTCTCCTACTCGATGCGGATTTACAGTTCCTTTTTGGCTAACCTATTCTAATACGAGTAATCAAGTATTTGATGCTGAGGTTACCTTGACACTTGATGATTTAGTCACTTTGATCAGTACAGATATACCTCCTTCCCAATCCAATGGAAATCAATTGTCATGGTTTATCCAAGATTTAAATCCAACCGAATCAGGACAAATCATGTTTGAGTTAATCATTCCAGGAGTTGACTATCTTGGTGAATATTTAAATTTCTTCAGCAGCATTTCACTTATAGATAATTCAGGCACAACCGTTTTTAATGGAGAAAATGAATACCAACCTCAAATTAATTGTGCCTATGATCCTAATGATAAATTGGTCTCTCCTGTTGTGATATATGAAGGTGAAAATTATACGCTATTTGATCAAACTTTAGAGTACACCATCCGATTCCAAAATACTGGAACTGATACAGCTTTTAATATTCAGGTAACGGATCAATTAGATCAAAACCTTGACTGGTCAACTTTTAAACCACTAAGCTCAAGTCATTCATATACAGTTTCCTTAAATGAAACGGGGTTGGTAGATTTTCGTTTTAATAATATATTATTACCGGATAGTTCTACAAACCTGATAGGAAGTCAGGGATTTATTAAATATAAAATTAACTCTAAAGTAGATATTTTGGAAAACACTATTATTGAAAATACAGCAAGTATCTTCTTTGATTTTAATCCGCCTATCATCACAAATACTACTGAAAATATTATGGTATCAGAATTTCCATTTGAAGTAGAACCTGAAAATACAAATTCAGAACTATCATTTTCATTTCAACCTAACCCTTCGAGTGGAACTGTAAATATTAATTTTGAATTAGAAAAACTACAACCTTGGGAAATACAATTAACCAATAGTGTGGGTACATTAATTCGATCTTATTCTGGCGAAACTTCAGGCTTAAAGAATCACACTTTATATTTCCCCGGTCTTCCGATTGGTGTATATTACTTGACTCTCTTTGCAGATAACACTTCCAAAACCGAGAAACTAATTATTGTCAATTAATCATTTATTGATATTGACCTCTTCTAAACCTAAGATCATTCTTAGAAAGAAAAAATCAATTTTATATAGGTCACTATCATTTCCACTAATGGGTTCAAACCATGGGAGTCCGATGAATGCCATTGAAGAACATCAATTTGTCATAATATTCTACAATGTAAAACTCCAATCTCATTCTCTATATTTAAATACCTTGAACCAAAAATATTTTTTACCTGCTAGGAAGGAACCAAGAACAAATCACAAACTCGCATCGTTTTCCTAAAGTAAAGTTTGAGGAGCATTAACATACTTTGTAAAGTTCTAAATCAACTGAAGAAACGAAGAGTATTATTACCAATAACAAAAATTGACTTGGGTGCAACACTATTCACTTCTTAATTATTCATGTTTGGAAATTTGAACTTATTGCCAAAGTTTAATAGCCCCAACTTTTAATAGGCGATGAAATTGGGGCAATGAAATCCTTGCTTCTTTTATACCCGAAGAAAAGCAACGGGGAACTCTTTAGATTAAATTTTGGCAGTAAATCAAATGTAATACTGTCCTTCTATTTTAAAATTGCATTTTTTTTATTTAAAAAATAAATTATGAATTTTTTCAAAAAACTTATCTGGATTTTAGGCATATCATTAATCTTCACTTTGATTGCTGTAACTAACTTGATGGACAGAAATCGTTTTATAATAATCAAAGATGCTGTAATATCAATATACGAAGACCGTCTGATTGCTAAAAATATTATAGTAGATCTTTCCCATTTGATTTATGAAAAAGAAATAGCGAGTGCTGCGTCCGATCCTGATTTTTTTATCAACCGAAATAAAATGGTAAATAATGAGATTGATGACTTAATTATCAAATTTCAGACAACGAAGCTAACCTCAGCTGAAGAAAAAGTTTTTGCAGGATTAAAGACAAATTATAATCAATTGCGAAAATTAGAAAACGAAGTTTCATTTGAAGAGGGAATAAAGGATAATCCTTTTAATTCCCAAATAGATAGAATTCAAAAGAATTTGGCTGACTTATCAAACATTCAATTAGAGGAAGGAAAACGTCAATTGGTAATTAGTAAAAAGGCTGTAAAAGAAGTAGAGCTATTTACTCTAGGCGAAAATATTATGCTTATTATTTTAGCAATTATGCTATTGATTATCGTATTTCTCTATCCCAAAAAAAAGTAATAAAAATAAGAATTGATAAACCTATAAATTTTATTATCACCTAATCGAAGAACCAAATGAAGATGTATCCTATTTAGCACATCCTAGTTCTACTTCCGATATCGTTGATAACATAAGTAAGCGCTATGATTTAATAGTGATGAGTAGAAAAGAACATCTTTCCAAAAAGTATGAATACTTTAGTGATAAGAAATTATTTATTACCACTAAAGCTCATTGTCCAGTTTTGATTATGCCTGTTATGAAGGCTACCTTCCAATTCGAAAACTGTAATCATATCTGGCATATTAAACGTAATGAAACAGAATTAAAAATTGTATCTAAAGGATTCCGAAAGCTAAGAATCAATACTAACAAAATGGAAGTGAAGACACTTTAACAAACTAATTTCCTTTCTGATTTTTGGCAAAATCTTATTAACTATAGAAATAGTCATGATATAAAATTATTTAAAAAATTTATGAAGCCCACGAGTTAGAATCTATTAATTTAATTTTTTAGTAGATAATGAACCATCTTTATTATCTGATTTTTTCAAGAGTGAGATGATACATCTTTTTTGCAAATATGAAATCTCGATATTGGTTTTTCCGACAGAATAAATATAAACTACTAGAATTGTAAAAAATCATTACTTTGTTTAAGAATGGTTGGTGACTTACGAGACATTCTTAAATAACTCCAATATGAAAATATTCATTTTAGGTATTTTATTATTTCTCTATTTTTTGCTTCATAGTACTTTGGCGAATAATAAAGTGAAGTTTTTTTTAATGAAGAGATGGATTGCAAAAAAATACTATCGCCTTTTTTATAATTTTTTCGCACTCGTTTCATTAATACCGATTTTCTTTTTTTATAAAAAAATAGCACCTACTTTTATTTTTGTAAATGTACCATTACAAACTGCCGGACTTGTGTTAACAGCCATTGGAGTATTGCTTTTGCTCTTAGCACTCAGTCAATATAATCTCTCTGAATTTGCTGGAACTCAACAATTAAAACAACAAACTCCCCTTCCTCCAGAAGCGCTTAAAACTTCGGGATTCAATTCTATCGTCAGGCATCCTTTGTATTTTTCTGGGCTAATTATTATTTGGGGAAGTTTTTTATATCAGCCAACAGATTTGTTTTTGATGGTCAGTTTGCTTTTTACTGCTTACTTATATTGGGGGACGAAATTGGAGGAAGAGAAATTAGTCTTGGAGTTTGGAAAAGAATATTTGAAGTATCAGAAAGAAGTTGGAATGTTGATTCCATTTTGGAATTTTCTAAAAAAATAGATTTCTATAACCTGCTGTAGAATCACCATAAAATATTTTTAATAAACCACTACCAAAAGAAAATAGGAGAATTGAAAACAAACAACAAAAGTCGTTTTTTATGAAAAAAATATAATCTTTGACGCTGACTTTTCTGAAATCAATAAAAATTACAGCGACTTAAAGTAATCCCAAATCACCTCGCAAGCATTTATTTCTCGGCTAGTTTTTCCAATCCATTTTTCTCCTAAGTATTGTCTTCCACCAGGCCAAGTGTGTCCGCCACCATTGATTTTATACAATTTCAAAGCACCTCGATCGGCACAGTTAGAATATTCTTCAATGGATACAGTCGTGCCATCATCCATTTTATTAGGCAGGTTCACCGTAGTTTTTTTTGAAGTACAGTTATTATTATTTTTCCAAAACTTAATAAACTCATCTGTAGAAACAATATCTCCTCGAGTTTTTCTAAAAACGGTAATTTGCCCTCCATCATATGGTACAATTTTATCTTCAGTACCATTCATTACAAGTATAGCAGTAGGTTGAGAAGGTTTGCACAGAGGCAAATAATCCTTTGAAATTTGAGCGGTTAAAATGGCTGCACCTCTAAAAACATCTGCCCTATCGCAAACTAATCTCCCTGACATAAATCCACCATTAGACATTCCTGTAGTAAAAATCTTTTGTTCATCAATTTTGTATTTGGTTTTTAACTCATCAATTATTGCCATAATAAAACCAACATCGTCTATGTCTTCTTTCCATGATTTAACATCTGCTGATTTTCTTCCATCATTCCAATTTTTCTCAATCGCATTTGGATAAACAACAATAAATCCATCACGATCAGCCAACTCATTAAATCGTCCAAATGTAAGTCCTGGAGTTCTTTGAGCAATACCTCCTCCACCGTGCAAATGAAAAAGTATAGGAACTGCTTGTTTCATTTTTTCTCTTGAAGGAAAATGAACAAAATAGTTCCTTTCGTCCCCATCCCAAGTTATTTTATACTCTGTGGTCAATCCGTAGTTGTTTATATTATTCATAGGTTTGCAGGCCTTGAAAATAAAAAAGAAACAAAAAAAGAGGAGGGTAAAACGAGCTATTCGAATGAACATAATTAGGTTATTTTAAATTATTCTATTGTAAGTAAAAAAGCAATATTAAATATGTCTTTGTACTTAACATTTGGAAACGGGAAATAATTATATTTAAAATTTAAGTTTAATAAAACTTTAAAATCTCTTTAAGTCATTTCATCATAAAAATCAAAAAATAAATTATTTGCATGATAATGAGCAAAGTTTATTTTTGATAGTGAGTATCTTACAGAATAGATGCAACCAACTTCGAAGAATCCTCGTTATATTTACAGACCCAATCCATATTTACTTATTCACCATCAAACATATCAAAACATGTATACTACCATTGCTATATCCCTTATTGTTGGTCTCATTGGTTTTTTTATTGGAAAAAACATGAGAACAAAAAGTGATCAAAACTGGAAAGTTCTATATAATGAATCTAGTAAAGAATTGAAATCATTGACGAAAAAAAATAATAAGGAACAGAAAAGAAATCAACAACTAGAGCAACATCAAATTAATACTAAACAAAAATTGCACGAGACTGAAGAAAAATATATCCCGCTCAACGAATCTCTCACACAACAACTCGAAACTTCCCAAGCTGAAATTCTCACTCAACAAAAAAACTTTGAAAAACTCACCTCAGATTATACCTACCTCACTCAACAACACGAATTACTCAAAAAAGAACGAAAACGACTCAATGATAAATACGCCACAGATTTAAAGGCGAGTAAAGGTTGGGCAAATCAAAAAATTAGCCTCGACCGAGAAATTGAAAACTTAAAAGAAAGACTATTAGTTTCCCGAAAAGAAACCAAGGATTTGCAAAGAAAGATCGAAGCTCAAGTAGAGAAAATGCAAGAGGTCAGTAAATTTGCAAAGGAGTTTAGAATTATGAAATCGACCAATCGTAAATTGACTAAGGATCTTACTTATTGGGAACAGAAACAATTTGAGACCAATCATGAATTGGCTACCACAGTAAAAGAAATCGAAGGTTTAAAAACGGAGCGGGAAGATTTAGTCCTCCGATTTAAAGGTGCGCAAATCCAAAAGGAAAATATGGTCAAGAAAATTGAAGAGTTTAAAACCAAATTTGTGAATGTGAATAATCTGTATCACGAATTGAAAGCAAAAAAGAATTTGAATTAAAAAAGATTTCAAAAAAAGAGCAGCTTCTTCAAGCTGCTCTTTTTTTTTGAATTTAGGAATGAAAAAAATTATATACTTTTAATTTTCAAATTTTAAAGCTTAAAGAAAATATTAAATTTCTAATTAGAAGAAATAAAACTCACAACAAATCATGAAAACAACAAAACTTACCATTATAATTTTTCTTTGTAACATTGCTTTCACGGCTCAGTCTCAACCCGTTAAAACTGTAGGTGAATTTTTAGGATTGGAAGAAGGATGTCCATTGCCAAAGTCTGGATCAAGTCCTATACCAAAGGAAAGAAGAGGATCAATGGAAGAAGTTGAAGCGCCACCACCCAATTCATCAAATACTCCTGCAAAAAAGAAAGAAGAAGTAATTCCTCCCACAGACGAAGCATCATGGAGGGAATCTTTGCAGTCTTACATTAAAGAGAATAGCCCTAAAAAAAATTCCATGGTAATTGAAGGAAATGAATTTTTTCAAGATGAAAATCATCTATGGGGTTTAAAAAATTCATCAGGTAAAGTAATTCAAAAACCGTGTTTTGAAGTTGCTCAAATATCACCTGCTAACAGTTCACTTTTTGTAGGCAAAAAAATTGGTAACAAAGGGTTTAATGTTTTTGATAAAAATGGGAAAGCCATTCTTAAAAAGAATTATCAGCATATTCATTATTATATAAGTGACAAGCATATCACGATTCACTCTGGAGGTAAAGAAGGGAGGGCTACCATTGATGGAAAAATATTAATTAAACCCAAGTACGATATTATAAGTGGGTTTAATAATGCTTGGATGGTTTATAAAGATAAATTAATCGGGGTTGTTAATCACCAAGGGAAAGTGTTGGTTCCACCAAAATATAAAAAATTAAAAATCGCTCAATCCAACGATAAACATATATATACTTTCGTAGCTGAAGCAAATGGAGAACTTACAATTTACAAAAATAAAAAAGTCGCTTATCGCTTAGGAATAAAATATTATGAACATGCAGCAGGGCGTATTTTTGATGGACGATATTTATTTTATAATAATAAACTGATTGATTTAAAGAAGAATCAATATTTATTTTGTGATGAAAAAATAAAAGTAGAAAGGCATCAACACGTTTTCCATTTATTTACTATAAAAAAAGATAAAGACCATTGGGTATTTAATGAAAAAGGAGAATTATTTTCTGAACAGCCTGTTCTCGGGAGACCTCAATATATTCAATTCAATAAGGGGCTTGGGATAGTAGCTTTAAATACCGGTGAAAAAAATCCATTTGGATATCCAGTTGCAAAGGTTGGGCTATTGAACAATCAAATGGAATGGGTACTACCACCTGAATTTCGTCATTTAACTTTAATTCCAAATTCTGATTTATACATAGCTGCAAAGCCCGGTGAAAAAGGAGGAGTGATTGATTCGACGGGAACTACAATAATTCCGAATGAGTACATCAGTATAAAACCTATGGGTAAAAAGTTAATTTGCTCTCGAGATAGAAAATCAGCTCTTGTCGAAATTTTAGATTGGTCTGGGAAGAAATTATTTGAAAAGAATTTGGATCACAAGGATGTAGAAAGTTTATCCGGAGGTTATACTGCTCGAAGAAAATCTGATAATAAAAAAGTTATTTTAGATGAACAGTTCAATGAAATATATGATAAGAAGCATTATAATCTTAGAAGCTTGATAAAAGGAAAAGCGATTTGGTTCGAAGATTTTGGTGAACCCAATAGGCAATATGTGATTGGGTTTGATGGAAAACCATATTCTTTAATGTTAGATGGAGAACTTCGTTCAGATTTTAAAAATATTAAACATTATTGGAAAACTCCTTTCTATCAAGTTAGATGTGCTGATAACTCCACTTACCTGTATAACCTCAATACCCAATCGGGATTCAAGTTGGATGATAAAATTAAAAGTATTGATGCCAGCTTATATAAGAAGCTCGGACTACTTATTTCAGTCCGAGAGGATAAAAAAAATAAAGGCTTGATAGACACTTTAGGCCAAGAAATATTACCACCTAACTTCAAGAACATTTCAACTGGAGGTCCTTTCTTTTCTATTGTGACAGAACATAAAATTCATACTTTCACCCCTTCTGGTCGTGAGTTATTTAAAGAATATGATGCAGCATATTTTCTCTACCATAACTTTTTTGCCGTAAAGAAAAAGGGGAAAGTAGGTGTGGTAAATATTAAAGGCGACATTATTATTCCTTTGAATTATGAATACATTACAAAAGATTCGATTTTTAATCTTAGAGCAAAAACACTTTCAGGACAAAAAATATTGATGGGATTGGATGGAGTAAAAATTAAGGATATGTAGTGTGAAAATCCAACAGACAACGAAGTAAAAAAGAATCCCGAATTTTTGAATATTCAAAAATTCGGGATTCTTTTTTATTTAGTTGCTATAGCCTCTGTGTCATTCGAGTCTTTAAAAAGTGTATCTCCTTTAACTAACCATGAAATTCCAAAAGCAAATAATGCAATTGACTCTAACCAAAAAACAGGTTTGTATTTTATCAAGAAAGGATATTCTTTTTCTAAATACAAAAAGAATAAAGCAATGATTAGTAATGATACAAAAATGGCAATTCCACAACTTCTATAAATCATATTCCTCTTTTTTTTCTCTGGAGTATTTGAACCACCTTTGGTAAATTGAAACATGGAAATATGTATTATTAAAATGAAAAAAGTTGCTGCAGCAAAAAGATGGATTTTACCGATTATTTGACTTTGATTTGCTAATGCGCTTTCATTCATACAATTGGTCAAGGGATCAGCATAAGTGGGACAAAACGCAATTAATAAGGCTGCTATGCCTGCTATGTTACATAACAAATTATCTTTTTTATCATACCCTTTGTAGGTGAATAAGAAAAGAGCCATTGAGCTAATCGTAGCAACAAAAACATCTCTCATTGGGGTGTTAAAATAGTCGCTAATGGACGCTTGAATGGTATCGCATTTGCCAAAAACTGTTCCTGCTAGGATAAGAAGTATGGGGAGTAAAATTCCCAGTATTCCTAAAAATTTTCTTAGCGTAAGGTACGAGATGAGTAGTTCCTTTTTTGGTTCGTTGGTCATTTTGGTTTTTTTTGAGGATGTAAAATAATTAAACTTGACAACGCAATCTATAAAAAAAATACTTATTTCTTTCATTACCTAGTTTTAAGCAAACTTACCTAGAGGAATATAACAATACACTTACAAGAAACAATCACTAAATAATTAATGCCTACCTGGTTTGTATCACCCAGCAGAGAAGCATATTAGAGAAGGAAAAAATAACAAAACTTACCATTTTTTAAGATTGTTCCTATCTTGCATATTTTTTACAACAAAAACATTTTCCATGAATAAACTAATACAGTTTTATTTAATTTGTCTTTTATTTTTCACCACAAATAATATCCTTGCCCAACAGAAACTTCTGTGGTCAGATATTGCTCAACAAAGAATTTCTATTGCCGATACGGACGGAACAAATCAAGAAATCTTGCTAGCTGCCAATACTGCTCAGTATCATGATATTGATTTTTCAAATTCCAAAATCTATTGGTCGAGTCATGGAATTGAAGCAATTTACGTTTCGGATTTAGATGGAACCAATCAGCAAATTTTAACTTCTCTTTCTGAAACGCCTCAAGGAATAAGCCTAAGTGATGCAAATGAAATCTATATTGTAGTTGGAAATTCAATTAAAAAATTCGATACCAATGGAATACTCCTTGCTGACATTCATACTGGTTTAGATGCTCCAACAGGCTTGGTAGTTTATGACGGAAAAATATATTGGGGTAATAATGGAACTAGTGAAATTGAAAAATCTAACCTTGATGGAACTAATCGAGAGGTGATTTTAAATGATGCCTATTTCCCGATAGACCTTAAGGTGAATAAAGCCACCAATGAATTATATTGGATTCAAAGTGTTGGTTCGATACCAGGTGCTGGAGTTTTTAAATCTGACTTGGACGGTTCTAATCGAACTGTAGTTATCGAAGAATTTGTTAAGGGAATAGCTATTGATGATGTCAATAGTTATCTCTATTGGTCAGAAACTATTTTCAATACGATTCATCGGAGCAACCTCAACGACTTGTCAGATGAAATTGAATTAATTGATGAGTATTTGGTATTTCCTAAAAGCATTGTTTTAGATACCGCAAATAATGAAATCATTTTTGTCAATCTTGAATATGGGAATTATTTATATCGGGCAAATTTGGATGATGGTGAGGACTTGACGGTTTTGGCTTCTTCCGCGATTTATAATCCTAAAAGGTTCGAAGTCGATACCTTGAATGAAAAAATTTATTGGGTTAATTCTCCAAGTTCGTTTGCTGCTGATAAAACCGCTACTATTATGCGAGCTAATCTTGATGCAACAAATATTGAAAAACTAGTAGATTATCCAGTTACCGAAAATCCCTTCGGATTGGCACTTGATGTAGCCAACAATAAATTGTATTGGACTGATAGTGGAGAAGATGCTATTTTTCAAGCTGACCTAGATGGTGGAAATGTTTCTAAAATTATTGACAATGGATTAAGTGCTCCAGTTGGAATAACAATAGACTTACAAAATTCAAAATTATATTGGTGTGATTGGAGTACTAAAAAAATTCAACGCGCTGACCTAGACGGTTCCAATGTAGAAGATATTATTGACGCTGGATTAAGTACCCCATGGGGTATTAAAATTTCTCCATCTTTAGGAAAATTCTACTGGACGGATAAAGGTAATGGTACGATTAATAGAGCAGATTTGGATGGTAGCAATATGGAAGTAGTCATTACCACCAATGACCCAGTTTTCAATCATCCTAATGGACTTCACCTTGATGAGGAAAATCAAAAACTATACTACTCTATTGATTTCTATGAAGAAAGTGTTCATCGAGCTAATTACGATGGATCTGAAATGGAAATACTTATAAGTGGATTGAGTGCAGCTAATGGCGTTGCCGTTATTAATTATGAGGCTCTCCCACTTACCTTAGTTTCATCAAGTACAGATGTATTATGTAATGGGGATGCAACAGGAAGTATTTCATTAGTTGTTGATGGAGGAACTTCTCCTTTCACTTATACCTGGAGTGAAAATAGTTTATCAGGGGCCAACTTAATAAATCTTCCTGCAGGTAATTATGATGTGACGATTACGGATAATTTATCTGAAACTATCTCAGAGACTTTTACCATCCAAGAACCACCAGCATTAGAAGGAACGACTCAGTCCTCTCCCGATGTAGATGGAAATAACAATGGAACCGCAATGGTGAATATTACAGGAGGAGTGTCTCCTTATATTTATTTGTGGAATGATTCTAATAATCAAACAACAGCTGAGGCCACCAATTTATCCGCCGGCGATTATACTGTTGTCGTAACCGATGCAAATGGATGTACATTAGAAGAAATTATAACGGTCTATTTGGAAACGGATATTAATAATATATCTAAAGAGAAAATAGTTATTCAAATCTCCCCTAATCCAACTATGGATTATTTCAATTTAGAAATTTCAGGAATGGGAGATCATATTTTATTAACGATCTTTTCTATCGAAGGAAAATTAATACAAGAACAAAATCTAGTAAAAGATTTACCGAAAACTATTGATGTCTCAAGTATGAATGCAGGTTTTTACTTTGTTAAATTACAAGATAAAAATGGAAATATATATTCAGAGAGAATAGTGATTGGAAGATAATTCGTCTTTTAAAACTCGGAAGTGTTGGGACTTGACTCTGCGCTTCCGATGATTTTTTATTGTTCCACAGAGATGGCGCCCGCCCTTGACCACCATTGAAGATAAAGAAAATAGCTGGTCGTATGGAACGATATTTAATACTTCCATTTTAGGTTAAGAAATTTTTTTTAATGATAACTTAGATATTATCATTTAATACTCGTCTCGTTTTTTTCAATATCTCTTTTAAATAATCCTTAACTATCTTATCCTTTTTTTCTAGATTTTCATCGATAAAAAATGTAGTAGACATTGGTATACACTAATTTATTAGCGTATTATTGATGATATACTTTTATTAATTAGTTCTGTTAAATAAAAGTTATTTGAAATACGAATTTAAACTTTTAATCATATAGATACGTCTTAATGATAAACAGCGATTAGAAAAAAATAAGACCAATGGGTAAGAAATAAATAGAGGGAGCGATATAGTAACAAATTCACCTTTAAAAACTACAACCATGAAAAAGACATTTCAAAAAAGATTAGACGCAATTGACTGGATTGCAAACTATGCAAGAAATGAAGGTCAATTTGAAGTATTGCGAGAGCAATTAAATTTTAACTACATCTACAACTTCAAGTATTATGTGGTCATCAATGAAGAAACTAATTCGTCAGAGGTTATCATTATGAAGAAACCTAGGCGGTAAAATACATAAACAGGTATATTGGACATCCCGAATTTTCATCTTGTAAAATTCGGGATGCTTTTTTTGAACCAACAATAAAGGTATCCGATACCTGCGTTAGCACAAGTGTTGCATTTTGATTTTTGATTTTTTATTCTTTATTCTTTATTCTTTATTCTTTAACAATTTTAAACCTCCCAATAACTTCTCCTTCCACTTCAATCACCACAAAGTACAAGCCCTGACTTCCTACTAGATTATCATTAATCAAATTGGTATTTTTAAAAACCTGTTCCTTCAATTTTTTTCCAGATACATCATAAATTTTGATGGTCGCTTGATTTTGATATTTTTTCAAATCAATCGAAAATTCTCCTTGAGTTGGATTTGGGAAAAATGAAATAGTCTCTTCTTTTTTCAAATCATTTAAGCCAACAATTTCAATTAAAAAACAATTAGAAGTATCTACGCAATTACCTTGCGTAATTTCAACTGCATAATTTCCACTTTGTGATGCGGTAAATGTAGATTGATTTTCATTCGCAATAATTGCATAATTATCATTACAATCTAGCCATTGATAATTGTCAGCATCAATAGCACTTGAAGTCAATATTGGTTCATCAGGGTCAACTGTAACATCGGTCAAAACTTGGGTAATAGTAAGATCAAGATTCTGAACTGTATCACAGCCATTTACACCTGAGGTAGTAGTGGTAAACATTCCAGATTCAGAGTAGGTCATTCCATTCCAAACATAAGAGTCACACGCACTTATCGTTTCATTAGTAGAAATAGTTCCTGGATTAACTGATTCAGAACCAGCCACCCAGTTAGAAGATGTTCCATCTAAAATAAAATTCGTCAAGGTTCCATCATTACCATTCCCGGAGTCATCCAATGCAATTGTATTACCTGTATTCATTCCTTCTGCGACACCATCATTTAACCGATAATAGGCTACTAAATTAGCAGGAGCTTGACAAAATTCAGTACTTACATTATCTGCAATCTCTGTCTGAGTTCTTGCCACATCCCAAATTCTTACTTCATCAATCCTTCCATTAAAAGGTATTGAACCTCCAGTCACTCTTTGACCAATTCTCAAATTTGCCTCCCCACTTGGAGTATCAACATTTGATAAATTTCCTGTTCCTACTTGGCTACCATTAAAATATAAATAACCAGTTCCACTATCTAAAACAAAAGCAACATGCGTCCATTGGTTATCTTGAATAATATTAGGAGTCGAAGAAATATTAGTATTGGTTCCTCCTGAAATAAAACCTATCCCTCTATCACTATTAATCATAAAAGTATTTCTTGAACCAGCAGCATTCAGTCCATAATCTAAAATTGCTAAATTCGAAGAAGGTGCATTTGCATCAACATAAATCCAAGCTTCAAATGTTCTATCAGCTGCTCCTTGGACACCAATAAAAGTTGTATTGACTATATCATCTAATCCGTCAAAATCTAATGCTACATTTTGTGCATTAAGAGGTTTGATTGGTAATAAAATGATGAGGAATAAAAACGATTTGTAAATAACTTGTTTCATATTATTAGTTTTTTAAGACTAAATATAAGAAATAAGTTAGTGTTCTGACCAACAGGTCTAGTGATATTTGTTGCTAGAATTCTCGCTTCTTTTTACAGAAGTATAAGTTGGAATATTTTTTAACCTCATAAATATCATATCTTCTTAATCACTAATTTTCACCAAATTAAAATTAAATGCTTCATTGGCCGTTCGGATAGTAAGGAAATAATTTCCTGCCTCAAATTTTTCTACCTCTGATATATCAATTGAATTTACATTTTCTCCCATTGGATAGGAATTATAAAAAACTAATCTACCTAGTACATCAAATATCTCAATAGTAGTTTTTCCATTACCCGAAGCATCTCCTACTATATGAAGGATTTCCTCTAGAGGATTAGGATAGACTGAATATTTTTGATCCATTTGAATATTGACGGCTCGAATTTCACTATAGGAATGGGTGCCATCAAAGTCAGTTTGTTTGAGACGATAATAGCTAACACCTGAATAAGGACTATGATCTACTGTTCTATATTCTCTGATGTCTGAAGAATTTCCAGCACCTGGAATGTCTTCTATTAATTCAAATTGAACACCATTTTTAGAGCGCTCGATGGTGAAATAATCATTATTAATTTCAGTCGATGTAGTCCAAATTAAATCTACTTTTTTCTCTTCATTTACATTGGCTTCAAACCGGAGTAATTCAATGGGGAGAGCTAGTGTCATATCTTCTGCGAGGGTTAATGTATGAAATGATGTAAACCCAGAAGCTTCGACCCAATTATTCGTAGTATTGCTATTTTCTGATCCAAAGGATAACCAATTTGCGCCATCAAAATGCCACAATTCTAAATCATTTTCTGCTAGTGCTGAAAGCTCTGCATCAAAATAATGAAAACGAACAGTAGCATTTAAACCAAATTCATTTTCAGGGGAAATATCATATCGCCTATTTATACTGTAATTCCCATTATTCTCCATTTGGGTATGACTGCGTCTGATCATGGTGAGGCCTAGGTCAATTGGAGAAGTTATTTCTGCCCCTATATTTCCTGGGTTAGCTCCTGTTGGGGTATCCAGTTCAAGTGATTTAATAATGGCTCCACCTCCAGTTCCAGTAATTCTTTTAGATTCCGTTTCTCCGATTATGTCGCCCTCTAATTCAATATCACTATAATTTAGAATTAAAAGTCCCCCATTCATTTGTATATTTCCATCTACCATGACATCAAAATCAAGTCGAACATCATTGCTGGTTTTGTTTATATTTAAATTATTAAATGTAGTAACAGCTGCACCTCCAATCGTAGAATTAACAGTAGCAGTACTACCCGAAAAATGAACAGTACTTGTACCTGCAGTAAAGTCTCCATCGTTTTTAAATATTCCATCATTAATTACGATTTGGGGACTATTGGTAATTACGACATTTGCCCCATTTCCTATAATCAATCCACCTTGAGCATTTAAAAGAAAAGGAAAGAAAATTATTATTAAGATATATTTGTGTTTCATTTCATTATTTTTTTTTAACGGATTAAGTAAAATGTGTCTTGATTATTTAGACAACATTTTATGGAATATCAAATCTATTTTTCTAAAGCATCCAATCTTCCTTTTAGTAATTCCATTTCTGTTTTCAAAGAATCTGTAGTCGCCTTTAGAGTTTTCAATTCATTAGTCTTTTCTATTAACTCTTTTTGTTTTTTATTTAATTCTTGGATAGCAACCAAGGCTACTCCTGTGGGATCGATAGTTGAAATGGTTTTGTCATCTCCTCCAAGACCAAACATATTGTAAAAATCTTGAGCCATCGGACCAATGTGTTTAGTACTATCCTCCTCGAGAATGTAATTCCATTGAGTTATTGGTAATTGGGCTAATTTCTCAAGGATTTCTGATCCATCAAGTGTAGTAATATTTTCTTTAAGATTTCTGTCAGAAGAGTTTTGCCAAACACCACCTGAAGTGAGTTTAGCAGTTGTCGATTGGAAAGCAAGGATTTCAGTATTATCCGGTGTTTTACCAATTCCTAATTTACTAACCCCTGCACCTCCTATTACCGCTGAATGAGAAGTAGTAACATGAGCTCCACTACCAATAGCTATTGCATCTACAATCCCAAAAGAAGCATCTGAATTATAACCTAGTAGAACATTATCAGTCCCGCTATGTAATGAACTTCCAGATTCTGCTCCAATTATGATATTATTATTTCCAGAAGAAAGACCGTTCCCCGCATGGTATCCCAATACTGTGTTTTTACTGCCAACAAAAGTTCCAGCAGCTCCTGCCTGAGTACCAACAACTGTATTTCTATATCCAACCCCATAACGACCTGCATAAGCACCTATTAAGGTATTGTCCCATCCACCCCCAGATATTCCAGCATGGGATCCTATAATTGTACTTTCATCCCCTGACCCTGTAAAAGCACTTGCTGCTTCTGAGCCAATGATAGTAACATCTATTGCATCATCGATTACTTTACCAGCATTCTTACCAATAAAAATATTTTCGCTTTCTATATTGTCTAAACCGGCCTGATAACCTATAGAAATATTATAATCACCAGTCAAGTTATTTCGTCCGGCATGGTAACCCGTAGATAAATTATAACTACCTGAAGTATTAGAATATCCGGCATAATATCCAGCTGCGTAATTCCCATTACCATCCGTATTTTTATTACCTGCTAAAAATCCGCTGAATTGATTTGAGATACCTGAAGTATTAGAATATCCTGCTTTATATCCTATAAAGTGATTGGCAGTAGCAGTATTATTAAATCCGGCTTGATGACCAGAGAAATAATTATTATTCCCACTTAAATTAGCTTGTCCTGCCTCAAATCCTGAAAAATGATTTTGAGAACCGGTGATGTTGGATTCACCTGCTTGATAACCTGTGAAATGGTTATTGTTGCCAGTTGTATTCGTTTTACCAGCTTGGTAACCTGAGAAGAAATTGTAATCTCCTGTACTATTCGTTTTACCAGATTCATATCCAGTAAAGAAATTATACTTACCAGTTGTATTGGACAAACCAGCATTATTTCCTAAAAATAAATTGTGAAAACCTGATGTGTTAGCATAACCTGTAAGGTAACCTATGAAAAGATTATTACTACCTGTTGTATTGAATAGCCCGGCATTATAGCCTAGAAAAGTATTATAAAACCCTGTGCTATTATTTGTTCCTGCTTGATGGCCAATGTATGTGTTTTTTCCATTCGTTGAACTGTTGGAGAAGCCAGCTTCTTTTCCGATAAAAAGATTATTCGAACTAGTGCTGTTATTTCTTCCAGCCTCATGACCGATAAAAAGGTTATCATTACCAGTAGTGTTAGCATAGCCAGCATCATATCCTGCAAAATGATTATTTGATGTTACAGTATTAGAAAAACCTGCGTTATAACCTGAGAAATAATTATTCGCTCCAGTAGTATTATTATAACCTGCGCTTTTACCTATAAAAGTGTTTTTACTAGAAGTTGTATTTTTAAAACCTGCTTGATGTCCTAGAAAAGTATTACTACTTCCTGTAGTATGGAAGGCACCTGCATTGTTCCCTAAAAAAGTATTGAACAATCCTGTTGTTGTAGAGTATCCAGAGTAGAAACCAACAAAAGTGTTTTCATTTTCCAATCCATCATCAATTCCATCATCATTAACTCCGGCCCCTTCTCCTATAAAAACGCTATTGCCTGGAGCTTGTAGGTGTAAGGTTTTATTATCAAGTCGCATAATCTCTGTTCCTTTAATATCAAAACGGATAATGTCTTCATCTGTACTTTCTTCGACTTGAATTTTTGTATCCAGGTCAACATCTGCCAAGTCTCCTCGAGTATTTATCCATGCCGATCCATCATAATACCAAAAGGATTGGCTATCTGTATCGTAAACCATCATACCCTCAACAGGGGTTCCACTATCAATTAATATTCTTTGAGCGGTGGTCATTCGAGGAATAAGAATTCCTTTGGTGGTCGATTTTAAATCTAAAATTGCTCCAGCATTGGGGGTCGCTCCATCATCATTGATTCCGACATTTCCTTGCCCATTTGAATCTGAAATATTGCAAAAGACAAAGACAATAACTAGAGTAGAAATTTGAATTATTTTAGTAAAGTTCATTATGTTCATGACATATATTTGAAGGTGAAAAGAAATAAAAATCATGATGTAAAATTGCGAGAATTACCTTGGTTGATTGTTTAAGGACTTTTTAAAAAGTGTAAAAAAGTGTAAA
>CAJQQY010000056.1 GCA_905480595.1 uncultured Saprospiraceae bacterium
TGATTTGGTGGAGCATGATTGTGATGTGTTGACCATTGGACAATATTTGCAGCCTACGAAAATGCATGTGGAAGTGGCAGAATTTGTTCATCCTGATGTTTTTGCGATGTATAAGGAAGAAGGTCTGAAACGAGGTTTTGATTATGTGGAAAGTGGACCACTAGTTCGATCAAGTTACCACGCGGAAAGACATCTTTAGGTAACGGTAAACTATGAACGGTTAATTGTTAACACCTTGCGATAAGAAATTAATATTAATGCCCTGATGGTTTTGGAAAACTGTTAGGGCATTTTTGTTTTTTAGAGAATCTGGGAAAATGTGTTATTTTTATAAAAAAGTCATGAAAAAATTATTTCTACTTTCCTTTTTGCTTTCTTCTTTTTCTTTGATGAGTCAAGATTATGCTTCTATGCTGTCAGATAGTTCTGCATGGATTTATATGATGAGAAATTCTGATAGTGGAAATATATCATATAATTTTCATCAAAAATATAACATAGGAAATGATACAATTTTAAATGGAATAAATTATAAAAATATTTATGGATATTTAGATAATGAGGCAATGGGAGGAATGCGTGAGGATTCTCTGGGTAAAGTTTTCTATAAATCATTTCAAACAAATGGAGGACTGGATACCTTAGACGAATTTTTAGCATACGATAATTCACTAGTAAAAGGAGATGTTTTTACCATAAAATCTAGAGACTCGGGGAGTAATGAATATACAGACTTGGAACTTTATGTGGTGAATTTAGATACAGTTGAAATGGAAAATGGGGAAGAGAGGAGAAGATGGGAAATTACAAAAGATACGATGGGAATTTTTGGTTATACTCACTATTTTATAGAAGGAGTAGGAAGTGACATTGATTTATTATATTTTTTTGAAGCAAGAGAATATAATGGATGGCACATAAGTACATTTTTAGTTTGCCATTATATCGGCCAAGAAGTAAATTATCCCAACCCCAATCGAGCTTCATGGACTGTTTGCTTTCTCGATCCTGCGACTTCTGTCAATATTCCAAAAGTTGAGAAACTCCAAATTTTTCCAAATCCAGTTTTTTCATTTTTAGAAATAAAAGGACTTGGAAATATTTCTCAAAATACTCAAGTTGAAGTTTTTGATTTGAATGGAGCTCAAGTTTTCCAAT
This sequence comes from uncultured Saprospiraceae bacterium, assembly GCA_905480595.1. GTDB lineage: Bacteria > Bacteroidota > Bacteroidia > Chitinophagales > Saprospiraceae > CAJQQY01. The sequence continues at coordinate 1,159 of CAJQQY010000056.1, forward strand.
CTAATTTTTTGCAAGAAGAAATTGATGTGTCGAATTTTCCCAAAGGAATTTATTTTCTTTTAGTGAAAAATGAAGACCAAGTTTGGCTAGAGAAATTTGTAAAAATGTAAAACAGCATTTTACAAATCCTGTGAAAAATAATAGACCAAGAATACCTTGTTTTTATTTTTTTCTAACCTTTCAATGCTAAATTTTTGAGTAGTTGGCGATTCACTTAAAATAAATTCATTACCAACCGAAAATGGCCCAATTTGCTCAACTGCCATCTTTAAAGGAGGGAGTTTACTTTTTATATCAAAAGGGGGCTGACTCATTTTGCTAGTCATTTCAATTAATTCTAAGACCTTTTTTGAAACAGCCATTTCATCAGTAATATCCAAATCACTTGCTGGCAAAAAATAGGAATAAGTCAGTACAACTGAATTACAGCCTTTGGAAGTGACATCTAATTTGTAGCCATTTTCCATAAACATTGTTTCTTTTCCATAACCTTGCTGAGGATTTAATTTGAATTTATAACCATTGACTTGATGATCTTTGGTAATCGTTGATGTTGGAATTGTACGTTTACAATTATTAGCAGTCCAATAATCTACCCCTTCTTCTTGACTTGGAAGTGGAATATCTTTAGGTATTTTTTTAGATTGAGGTTTAGATTGAGGTTTAGATTGAGGTTTAGATTGAGGTTTAGATTGAGGTTCAGATTGAGGTTCAGATTGAGGTTCAGATTGAGGTTCAGATTGAGGTTCAGATTGAGGTTCAGATTGAGGAATCTCAATACTGAGAGTTTCTTTTTTTTCAGTTTTAGGGGCATCATTTTTACACCCCAAAAAAGGTAATAAAAAGAGAAGAAATAGGATATTCAAATTTTTCATATCGTCTTTTTTTGTAATTAGACTGAGTTTTTGAAGAAATCAAATTTCCTAAAAAAATACGAAAACCTAGAATAGATAGACTGTTAATTCTTCAATCAACAAATTTGTTTATATTTGGAAAAAAGTAACATAAAAAAACCTATGATGTTTAATCTGAGCAAGCATAATTCTATCGCTAACAAGTATATCGCAGAATTACGAGATGTAAATATTCAAAAAGATCGAATGCGTTTTCGTAGAAATATGGAGCGAATCGGAGAGATATTAGCCTATGAAATTAGTAAAACATTGGAGTACAAAGAGAAAGAGGTAGAAACTCCTTTGGGAATTGCTCCAGTTAATTTACCTACACAAAGAATTGTACTAGGAACTATATTGAGAGCAGGACTTCCTATGCACCAAGGTGCATTAAATATATTTGATGACGCAGAAAATGCATTTATTTCAGCTTATCGAATGCATCACAAAGATGGAACCTTTGAAATAAATATTGAATATACTTCTTGTCCAAATGTGGATGATTGTATTCTGATTTTGTGTGATCCGATGTTGGCAACAGGCGCTTCGATGGATTTAGCGATCAAAGCATTGCAAGAATTTGGAAAACCTAAAGCCACTCATATAATGACTGCTGTAGCCTCTACTTATGGAATTGATCATATCAAACGATTGAATCCTGATGTAAAACTTTGGATCGGAGCAGAAGATGATGAATTGACAGCAAAGTCTTACATTGTTCCAGGTTTGGGAGATGCAGGTGATTTAAGCTATGGAAGCAAAATACAAGATTGATCTTCTTTTCAAAGTATATAAAATCTAATTTTAATAATTTTATACTTTTTTTATAACTTCCCCTTTTTTTCGAGTTTTATGGACAAATTGATTTGTAACAAATGAATTGTCCAAAGAACTAGTTCTTAAAATCATACATACGTTTTAAAACTAAATGATGAAATCACTTACACCAGAGCTTATATTTGGGGTTGTAGCTTTATATTTTTTAGTATTGATGGCCATATCTTACTTCACAAGTAAAGATGCTGACAATGCAGACTTTTTTCTTGCCAATCGAAAATCACCATGGTATTTAGTAGCATTTGGAATGATCGGAGCATCGCTTTCGGGGGTGACTTTTATATCTCTTCCTGGAGCAGTTGGTGCTGGCGGAGGCAATCAAGCTTTTTCTTATATGCAAATGGTATTTGGGTATTTGGTCGGTTATGCGGTGATTGCTTTGGTGCTTTTACCATTGTATTATAAAATGAATTTGACTTCAATTTATGGTTATTTGGAGGAACGGTTTGGGAAATGGTCTTATAAAACTGGGGCATTTTATTTTTTATTATCAAGAGTGATTGGAGCATCGCTTCGGTTGTTTTTAGTAGCGATTGTATTCCTTCAGATTACAGAAGGGTTTGATATGGAAATTCCATTTTGGTTGGTAGTGGCAGCTACGATTTTGTTGATTTGGATCTATACATTTAAAGGTGGAATTCGAACGATTGTTTGGACGGATACTTTACAGACTTTCTTTATGTTGACAGCAGTAGTCCTGACGATTTTTGCCATCGGAAATGCTTTGGATAAAAATGTTGGAGGTCTTATAGAAACAATCCAACAAAGTGAGTATAGTCAAATGTTTTATTTCGAAAACTTTATGACTGACTCCAATAATTTTTTCAAACAATTTATTTCTGGAGCATTGATTGCCATCGTGATGACTGGACTGGATCAAGATATGATGCAAAAGAACTTAAGTTGTAGAACATTGAAAGATGCACAAAAAAATGTATTTGCTTTTAGCGTGATTTTGGTTTTTGTAAATATGTTGTTTTTAGGATTGGGAGCGTTGCTTTACATTTATGCATCAAATGTTGGCATCGAAATTCCAGAACGAACAGATCAACTTTTTGCAGCAATTGCTTTAGAGAACCTTTCACCTGCAATTGGAATTGTATTTATTTTAGGATTGATTGCAGCAGCTTATTCGAGTGCGGATTCTGCTTTGACTGCTTTGACGACTTCCTTTTGTGTAGATTTTTTGGATATGGAGAAAAACGATAAATCGGAAGGAGAGAATAAAAAAACGAGATTCGCAGTTCATATTGGCTTTTCGATTTTGTTATTTTTAGTTATCATCGCTTCCTATTATTTGACTGACAAACCAGTCATTAATAATTTATTTGCAGCAGCAGGTTATACGTATGGACCATTGCTAGGGTTATTTACTTTTGGGTTATTTTCCAAATCAAAAATTCAAGATGGTTGGAAGGTTCCTGTGATTTGTGTGGTTGCTCCATTGATTACTTATTTTTTACAAGTGAATAATTTATTCATTGGCTTTGAATTAGGTTTCTTGAATATTGGATTGAATGGAATTTTGACTTTCTTAGGATTGTTGGCGATTTCGTATTGGGAACCAAAGCTGGAAGGGGAAACGGATACTCCTTCGTGGGAAGAGGGAAATGCTAAGTAGATAAGTAAGAAAATAAAAGGAAAGCCCTCGAAGTATATTGAATATTTCGAGGGCTTTCCTTTTTTTATTAATTCACAGAAATATAAATATCAACCTCCGCATTCTCTGGGTTTTGCGCCTTTTCGCCGTAAACTTCAAAATCAAATGAGTACGTTCGATCAAGTCCTTCTTCCCATATTTCCAACCATTTATTATAAACAACACCTTGCTGTAAATTTCCTTTCGTTGTGAATTTTTTCAAATTTTGAGGAGTAAAAGTCATGCCTCTCATTCCTTCGGGAACGTTGTCTAAGTTCGCTACTTTGGAACCAAGTAAACAAGTGTAAGGTAAATTATGATCTCCCTCATATTCAGTATAAATACAAAATAATTCGCTTCCTATTTTGCTTGGAATTTTTTCCATTAAGTTTTGAGACAAAAAACGATTCCAAAGAGCAGGGATGTCTTGAGCTGCTTTTCCTTCTTGATTACTAGTTCGAGTGTCGATTCCAATGATGTGAAATGTTTCTGATTTTTTCATGCTAAGTTTAATTTTTGAATAAAATAAATGATTAGCACAAATTTAAATAGGATGGGTGACAGCCCTATGGCAAGGGTTAAATAGGGAGAGAATTATTTTTTTCGATAATCAGGATTGGTGAAATACTGGAACATATCAAATTTGCGGTTTTCAAAAAACTCATCTTGAATTTCTAATTTTAAAATTCGATCTAAACGAAATTCTCTATAATCATTTCGAGTGCGACACCAAGCAATTAAAATCCAATTTTCACTAGTATGATAAAGTGCTAACGGCTCGAGCGTTCGATTAGTTATATCATTTTTGTTGATTGCATGATACTTTATTTTGATGAGATTTAAATGAGTGATGGTCAATTGCAAATCAGAAAAATAGCTACTAGTTCTTTCGCTTTTTAGATTTTTCATAAAAAATACTCGCTCGGAAAGTAGGTTTGCTTTGTCTTTGTTAGAGTAGCGAAGTACAGATTTTATTTTTGTAATTGCATTGTTATGGTTTTGGACAAGGGAAGCATCTTTATTTCTTGATATCAATTCGCTAGCCGTAATTAATGCATTGGCTTCTTCCTCTGAAAACATAATCGGAGGCAAATTATAACCTTCCATCAAAGTATATCCTTTACCTTCTTTAGCGAAAATTGGAACACCAGCTTCTTCCAATGCTTTGATATCTCGATAAGCAGTTCGTTTACTGATGTCAAATTTTTTCGCAATTTCGGTTGAAGTTAGAATCCGTTTTGATTGCAATAAAATTAAGATTGCAGTCAGGCGGGAGAGTCTTGGTATTTCGTTTTTATTTTCCATGGAAAATTTAATTCTCTTTTGCCGCAACTCGTTTTACTAATTTACCAACGGTCAAACCTTGAACGATAATGGAGAAAACGACCACGACATAAGTAATAGTTAAAAACAAATCTCGTTGCATCATATCCGTTAAAGAAAGTGCCATTGCGATGGAAATACCTCCACGCAAACCTCCCCAAGTCATAATCAAATTTGTTTTCGGAACAAAGTCCAATCGCTCACTAAAAAACTTAATAGGTGGAGCAAGTGAAATATATCGAGATAATAAAACCAATGGAATACTCAATAGTCCTGCAAAAATATAGTCTTGATTATAGGTTAAAACTATAATTTCCAATCCAATCAAAACAAATAAAATCGCATTACAAAAAACATCCACAAGCTCCCAAAATTTATCTAAGTACAATTCTGTAATATCTGACATCGCTGAATCTCGAACCGTATCATGTCCTACAATAAGTCCTGCAACGACCATCGATAAAGGCCCTGAAAAATGTAATTTACTCGCTAACAAATATCCACCCATCACCGCTGCCAAAGTAATCATCACTTCCACTTCATAACTGTCGATAGATTTCAGCATATAATAAGTCAAATACCCAACGGCAAGTCCAAGTAAAATTCCACCGCCAACTTCTTCGCCAAATAATTTAAAAGCTTCACCTGCACTAAACTGATCTACTCCAACCTCTGCGATTTTAAAAATGACTAAAAAAATAACGACTCCAATTCCATCATTAAAAAGAGATTCTCCAACGATTTTAGTCTCCAGTTTTTTAGGCACATTTGCTTTTTTCAAAATACCTAAAACGGCAATCGGATCAGTTGGCGAAATCAACGCTCCAAACAAAAGACAATGAATAAATACCACCTCAAGTCCCATCGCATTCAATAAATAATAGGATAACCCTGCAACTAAAAATGTAGAAGTCAAAACTCCCATCGTAGCAAACATTAAAATCGGATAGCGCTGCACTTTTAGTTGATCGAAATTAGTATGCATGGCTCCTGCAAATAATAAAAAACTCAACATCACATCCAATAAAACCGTTTTAAAATCAATCTGCGCAATCAAATCTCTAGCGAACTCTAGCAACGTCGGATTGAAAAAACTAGTTGCAATTATTCCTAGCGTAAAGATGATAGCAATAATCATCAGACCAATCGTATCAGGTAATTTTAGATATCGAACATTGATGTAACCGAACAAAGCAGAGAGCACAGTAAGGATGGTAATAATTGAAAATAAATCCATTTTTAAGTTGTTTGTGAGTACAATGATAACACTTTTTTGTTTTTTCTTTTTGAAGATATTAGTCTATTCTCCTAAAAAAAGAATCCCGAATTTCCAATCTGAAAATTCGGGATGAATCATACTTTTCTAATTTCTTACTTTAATGTATATGCAATTC
>CAJQQY010000057.1 GCA_905480595.1 uncultured Saprospiraceae bacterium
TTTAGCATAAATTTCTTTCAATGCTAAAACAGTATTAAAATCTTTATTATTAATATCATCAGCTTTCAAGAAATATGGTAAAGCTTTATCAAAAGCATTTACATATTCTGATTTTAAAACATCAGCTTCTCTTTGAGTTGCGTCCAAAGGTAAATTGTTATATTTCAAAACCAAGCTAGCTGCACGATTATAATTTAACTCACCAAGGCTATACAAAGCTTCGAAGCTTTTATCATTAATTTCTAAAGCTTGTTTATAGTAGTCTTCAGCTTTCTCAAAGTGCTTTGCAGCTTTTTCTGCATCTTTTTCTTTTTTATAAAAGTCATTATACACATTTCCCATAACAGCTCTTAAACTTGCGTTGTTAGGCTCTTTGTCCATAGCTTCTTTTAATTTTCCTTCAAGTACATCGTACTCACCTTTTTTTAAATAATAGTTAATTTCCGAAAATAAAAGGTTTATATTTTCAGGATCAATAGCTCTCCCCTCTTCTAAATATTTAAGAGCAGTAGCGTCATCTTTTCCAAGATTTGCTTTAAACAATGCATCGTAAACTTCTATATTCTTACTTCCCTGCGCATGCAATTTTTTAAAAATAGCAATTGATTCATCCGCCATTCCGCCATATTGTGCAGCTAAACCAGCATAAAAAGTCATATTTTCTACTTTTTCAGCATCGTCTAATAAAGGCTTTCCCCCGTTTGCTTTCACTACTTCATTAGCTATAACTAGAGTGTTAAATAATTTATAGGCACTAGAATAATCTTTGTTTTCATAAGAATACAATCCAATATCATTACAATGTCTAGAGGTAACTTCTAATTCTTTAATAATTTTAGACTTACTACTTTTCTTTTCAGTTAATTCATATGCTTTAGTGAAAGCCTCATAAGCTAATTTCGGAGCTTCTGGACTTTTAAAAGTATATGAAATTGGAGCCATTTTAGTTGCATCTCCACTAGCAGCAAGTTGAGCTTCAACTTCTAATTTTTGACGAATACCTAATTCATTTTCGCTAATAAATTGGTAAATAGAACCTTGAGCGCTCCATACTTCAGGCATTTTATCAGCTCCATCCATTGCGATTGCTTTTTCAATAGCTTGTTGAGCTTCTTCTAATTTTGCGGTATTAGAAGTATCAATTTTATACTTCTTTAGCGCTTTTGAAGAAGATTTAATTAATTTTTTAATCGCTTTTGTGTCTTGAGCTTGAATTGAACTAGCCCCCATTATTAAAAATGTAAGTAAAAAAAGGAATGTTTTTTTCATTTCTTCAGTTTTATTAATTTATTGATTAAATATATTCACTTGTGCTAACGTGTGAAAAAGTTGGATTATTATTGTTGCACAACTATCATTAAGACGTAAAAAAAGCAACAAGAGACATTTTAGAATAAGTTAAAAAATGGTTTTATCTGTTAAATCTTGTTAAGATTACTCTTCTTCCTCACCACTACCCTGCTCATTTGATTCATTTTCAGAGGAATTCGCTTCTTCAACTTCCGTTGATTCTGTGATTTCAATTTCTTCCTCTTCAGATTCAGAGATTACCGCAACATCTGCAATCGCATCATTATCATCTAATCGGATTACTCTAACTCCTTGAGTTGCTCTTCCCATTACTCTGATCTCATTTACTCCGATTCGAATCATAATTCCTTCTTTACTAGTAATGATTAGGTCATCCTCATCCTTAACAGCTTTAAGAGCGATTAAGGATCCGGTTTTTTCAGTTACTTGTATCGTTTTAACTCCTTTACCACCTCGATTCGTTACTCTGTAATCTTCAAGTTCTGTTCTTTTTCCATTTCCTTTTTCAGAAACAACCATGATAGTGGTTTCTTTATCTTCAATATCAATACAAATCAAACCAACCATTTCATCATTTTCATCAGCTAATCTAATTCCTCGGACACCTGCAGCCGAACGACCCATTGGACGAACTTTAGTCTCATTAAATCTAATTGCACGGCCACTTCGGATTGCCATCAAGATTTCAGAGTTTCCATTCGTTAATTTAGCTTCCAACAATGAATCTCCTTCATTGATAGTAATTGCATTAATTCCATTTGCCCTAGGTCTTGAAAATGCCTCAACCAAAGTCTTTTTGATAATTCCTTTTCGAGTACCAAAAACGATATAGTTATTTTTAATAAATTCTTCATCATTTAGATCTGTGATCTTAATGTATGCTTTTACTTTATCGTCTTTTGGTATTGAAAGAAGATTTTGAATGACTCTTCCACTTGAAGTTTTAGTAGCTTCTGGTATTTCATAAACCCTTAGCCAATGACACCTACCATTTTCTGTGAAAAGTAATAAGTAATTATGAGTAGTTGCTACGAACATATGTTCGATGTAATCTTCATCTCTAGTTTTAGAACCTCTTGATCCTCTACCTCCACGTCCTTGTTTTCTATATTCAGAAGACTTAGTCCGTTTAATATATCCTAGATGAGAAATTGTAATAATTACCTCTTCATCAGCAATTAGATCTTCGATATTGATTTCTCCATCTCCTTGGAAATTTATCTCAGTTCTTCTTTCATCTCCATATCTTTCTTTAATATCGTCTAATTCTTCCCTGACGATTCCTTTTTGCAAATCTACATTTGCTAAAATCTCTTTTAAATGTGTAATTGTTTTGATTAACTCATCATATTCTGCTCTTACTTTATCTCTTTCCAGGCCTGTCAACTTTTGAAGACGCATCTCCAAAATTGCCTTTGCTTGAATCTCACTTAACTCGAAAGTTTCCATCAAACCATTTCTGGCGTCTTCAACTGTTTTAGATCCCCGAATTAATTTAATAACCTCATCAAGATTATCAATTGCAATCAATAATCCTTCTAAAATATGGGCTCTTTCTTCTGCCTTTCGAAGTTCATATTGAGTTCTTCTAACAATTACCTCAATTCTAAACTCAATGAATTCACGTAACATATCTTTTAGATTCAATAATACTGGTCGCCCTTTTACTAAGGCAATATTATTGACTCCAAAAGAGGATTGTAAAGGAGTATATTTGTACAATTGGCTTAAAATAACATTAGCCATTGCCTCCCTTTTTACCTCCACAACGATTCTCATTCCAGTCCTATCAGACTCATCTCTAACATCACTAATCCCTAGTACTTTTTTATCATTAACTAAATCAGCAATTTTCATTACTAATGAAGCTTTGTTCACTTGATAAGGGATTTCTGAGATGATAATAGTTTCTTTTCCAGATTTGCTTGTTTGGATATCAGCCTTTCCTCTCACTAATACTCTTCCTCTTCCCGTGTGGAATGCTTCACGAACACCATTATAGCCATAAATCATTCCTCCAGTTGGGAAATCTGGAGCAGTGATATACTGCATTAGCTCTTCGATAGTAATTTCTGGATTATCGAGAGTAGCAATTACTCCATTTATCACTTCTGTAAGGTTGTGTGGCAACATATTAGTAGCCATACCTACAGCAATCCCAGATGCACCATTTATAAGTAAATTGGGAACCTTAGTGGGCATTACGGTTGGTTCCTTTAATGTATCATCAAAATTTAATTGGAAATCAACCGTCTCTTTATTTAAGTCAGCCAAAATTTCATCGCTGATTCTTTTTAGCCGAGCCTCTGTGTATCTCATTGCAGCAGGACTATCTCCATCCATTGATCCAAAGTTTCCTTGACCGTCAACTAAAGGATATCGGAGTGACCAACTTTGTGCCATTCGGACCATTGCTTCATAAACTGAAGTATCACCATGTGGGTGGTATTTCCCTAAAACCTCTCCTACGATACGAGCTGATTTTTTATGAGCTTTATTGTAAGATAGACCTAATTCTGTCATTCCAAAAAGCACCCTTCTGTGAACCGGTTTTAATCCATCTCTAACATCAGGCAAGGCTCTTGAAACGATAACAGACATTGAATAATCAATGTACGCCGACTTCATTTCATCCTCAATATTTACCGGAATAATTTTTCCATCATTTGCCATAAATCTTAAGTGTTTCTTTTATTACTATTGGTTATAAAAAGTTTTTCTCAAGAGAGGTGCAAAGATAAGAAATTTGAATGACGGAAAGGAATTTTACAGGATGGAATTTTGAACTAAGAATGAGGAAGATATTGCCTTTCATTTGCTTAAATAAAGCGTGTGAATCGCTTAATAATTGGCATAAAAAAAAGTCAGAGTTCTTTGCAGAACGCTGACTTTAACCAATAGAATTATGCGCCATTAATTTTGATTTACTTTATAGCCTTCACTAAATGTAAATCTCATGAAACAAAAACTAATATT
>CAJQQY010000058.1 GCA_905480595.1 uncultured Saprospiraceae bacterium
TTTTACATTAGGTGAAAAATATATGGAGTCAATTGGAATAACTTCTGATTTGTTTTTTGATGCACCAATTACCAATCCTACTGAAGATAATTGGTTTGCAGTTCGAGGGTTAGGTGATGATGAAATGGTCAGTCGAAGAACGATGGCTATTTTATATAATGACGATATTTTGAATTGTCCAACTGAATCAGATTTGGTGGCCAAAGAAATTATTGCACCGATGGAAGGTGTTAAAACTCTATGTGAAGACTACGTCGAGACGGTTATTTTCAAAATCGAAAATGCTGGGATTACCACACTTTCTAATTTTGAAATGTCTTATCAGTTAAATGATGAGCCCGTTGTAACTGAACTATATTTAGGTAATTTGGGAAGCTCTTTTATTTTTTCTTATAATTTTGTAACTCCTTTAACTATTTCGTCATCAGGGAATTATACATTAAAAATGTGGGTAAATGATTTTACAGACCCTGCGAAATATAACGATTCTCTTTCTGTAGATTTTGAAGTAATTATATCATCTCCAACTGCTTTAGATGTATATGAGGATTTTGAATCAGCAGTTTTTCCACCTGTAAATTGGGGCGTCGAAAATTTGGATAATGAAATTACCTGGGCTGAAAAATTAGTTGTAGGAAGTGATGGAAATATGACAACTGCTACTTGGTTGGATAATTTTAACTATAATGGGAATGGTGCTGAAGATGAATTAATTACCATGACTTTGGATTTGGCAGATATTCCAATTCCAGGTTTGAGTTTTGATTTAGCCTATGTTCCATACTCTCAATTTAACTCTGATTCAATGAGGATTGATGTTTTTACAGATTGTGGAGACGAATATGTAGAAACAATATATGGTGCTTCAGGATTTGAATTAGCGTCTATTCCAAATACAAATTCTTCGAACTGGAAACCTACAAATGCTTCTGATTGGAAAAATGAGATTATTAGTTTATTAGATTATTCAGATCAAGTCATCACTCTTAAGTTTATCAATGTTAATGGATTTGGGAATAATCTATATTTGGACAATATTAACATATTTAATTCAACTGCACCTCCTATAGCAAACTTCAATTCTTCCGATTTGACTACATGTATTAATGATACAATTATATTCTATAACAATACAATTACAAATAGTGCAGCTACTTATCTTTGGGAATTTGGAACAGCGTCATCACCATACAGTTCATCTACCGATGAAGGTCCGCATAAGATTGTTTTTTCAAATACAGGAACTCAAACTGTTTCCTTGGAAGTGACCAATGCTTACGGAACTGATTTTATTTCTAAAGAGGTTTTAGTAGTAGATGAACCATCTGCTGCTTTTGATTTTACAGTTATGGATGGCGTTTTGACTTTCCAAAATTTATCACAAAATGGATCAAGTTACATTTGGGATTTTGGAGATGGAATGACTTCAGATGAAGAAAACCCAATTCACACTTTTGTTGAAAATGGAACTTATACGATTAGTTTAACGGTGGTTTCTCAAACTTGTAATAGTATTGTTACAATTACTCAAGATATAGATGTAATTGTAACTAAAGTTGAAAACTTAGAATTAGGGTTTGATTTTTCTATTTTTCCAAATCCAAATAATGGACTTTTTTATTTAAAAATAGAAAGTGAAAGAGAACAAGATTTTGAAATAAACATAATAGATGTAAATGGAAAAAATATTGACCGATTTTTCTTAAAAAGTGCAAAAGGAAATACAATTCAAGTTGTTGATAATCAGCATTTTGCGAGTGGGGTTTACTACTTGAAAATAAAGAATGAACAAGATGTGATTATGAAAAAGGTCGTTATTCAATAGAAAAAAAGAAAGCAACCAATTTCTTAATTATGTTGCCTTCTTTTTAGAAATCCTTAATAAAAAAAATATCTCCGCTGGGAATATTATATTTCGACTGGTGGATTATCCTTTATAAATGCTAAAATCTCTTTTGGTTCATCAGATAGATATAACAATTCATGATATCTTTTTCCAAAAGACAATTGCTTCAATAGCGGATAAATCATCGTGTCAATTTCATATCGTTTTTTTCCTAAAAAAACCATCGGGCTATAATAGTTGAAAGTCCCATAATGGTTTTGCGTAGCATCCATGAAAATCTCTTGAGTCGTTCCTGCACTTCCTGGAGCACAAATAATCCCATACAAGCTGATTGCCAATAATGTATCTTCACGAATACTATTGGAAAAATATTTGGCAATATGAGAAGCAAATAGATTACTCGGTTCATGTCCATAAAACCAAGTTGGGATGGCTAAACTCTTTCCGCCTTTTGGATATTTTTCCAGGACTTTCATCGATTGAGTATGAAAATTTTTATCAGAAAAATGTGGTGCCTCCTTTAAAATTGATATTGCGTCTAATAATTTTTTCTTAGATTTTTTGGCAAAGTAAGCTCCTAAATTTGTTGCTTCCATAATTCCAGGACCCCCTCCTGAAACGACAAAATATCCAGCTTCAGCTAACAATTTTGCTGTCATAGCTGTTTTGGTATAAAACTCATCCGTCCGTAAAGTGCCATGCCCTCCCATAAATCCTACGCACTTTTTTTCAGTCATTCCATTTTTGTTCGGCTCAATCAAATCACGTAAAGCATCATCCATTGCATGGTCATGAATTCTTTGCCACAACGCTTCATTGATGCTCGGATTAAATTTGGATCTGGAAAAGTGTCGATAGATTTGATAGTCAACGCTGTTGTCTTTTTTAGGAGAAAAACCTTCCATTAATTCCTGCCATTGGTACAATGATTTTCGGAAGGGGTAATATGGAAGTTTGGGAGGACAAGGAAAAATTGTTGCTCCCTTTTTTTCCAAAAAAGCTTTGTTTTCTTTTTTTAAACGGCAACCTAAAAAAGTAGTGTTATTAAATTTAAACGTTTTCCAATTAATCTCTAATGCTGTAAAATCTAAATCTTGCAAAGTGCAATTTTTCAAAGAATTTCCTCCTCGAATAAATTGTTGGAAAGATTTAATTTCTTTGATTAAGATCTCTTGAGTTTCAAATTTTTTCAGGTGCATTATAATTGATTTTGATTGGGTATTATTTTTTCAAAGTTCGAAGCAAGTGAAATAATTTTCCATCAGAAATCAAACTTCCCCATTGCATCATTTGAAAAAGTTCTTGCTCTCTATTCTCGTTTTTATATTTTTTGTTAGCAGAGTATAGTTGGAGTTTAGCATCAGATGATTGAAGTTTAACCATCATTTCTTCAGATGAAATATCAGCAGTAAGATCTAAATCAGATTCTCCTTCTATTTTCAATCCCATGAGTTCGATGTCATCTTTATTGCATCGAAAAATCTTTAAATCTTTTGGCGTTTTCATTTCCAGGTATTCGATTTTTGAAATGGTTTTATCAAAAACGATATCGCTAAAAATTTCAATTAGGCCTTCTGCTTTTTTAGGATCTTCTTTTTTTATTTTTTCCCAATCATCTCCGGTCACGGTATTGGAAACTAAAAATCGAATAAATTCAGTTTCTAATTCTGCTAACTCTTCGGTTGTTAATCTTCTATATTTCATGTAAATATTAATTTTTCAAATCTAGAATTAAGTATTAAAACTGGTTTGTTTTAGAAATGCAAAAGTATTGAATAAAGTCTATTTTTTATTTTTTAAAACTGAAAAAATCCCCACAAAACTTCCAATGCCATAACTCAGATGTAACGTGAAAAATGAAATTAGAAAATAAGGGAATGCTCCTAGTTTTGGATTTTCGAAACTTAACTTAGCTGAGACAATACCAATAATTAAAGAATAAAAAATTATTGGAAAAATTAAAAGTTGCCACAACCAACTTCCTCCAAAAAATAGAACTTTGATTAAAGCAAAAATTGCTAACAATACATTTGCAAAAAAAGCTAATGGCACAAAATGCCGAATTGAAAGGGAATCAAATGTGCCTGTAAACCAAGAAGTCAAAATTACCCATTTACCATTTCCATAATTGTTTTTCCAAAGTGCCTTAAAAGTATCTCTGGCAAAATAAGTACACTCTACATCTGGAACTAAAAATATTTTTCCTCCTTGTCGTTTTATTCGCTTATTTAATTCGATGTCTTGATTTCTTTTGAGACGAATATCGTAGTTACCATATTTTTTAAAAACAGTTTTTGGATAACAACCAAAAGGAACTGTATCGACTTCTTGTGGTTCAGAAATCCCCATACGATAAAGGGCATTACCAACTCCAATTGGGTGGGAGAGGGTTCGAGCAATAGTTTTTGCTTTGATGGAATTGGAACGAGGTTGGATGTTCCAAATGCCGCCTACATTTTCTGCGGGTAGTTTTTTTAACCAATAAATTAATTTGGAAATGTATTTTTTTGGATAGGCAGCATGAGCGTCAAGTCGGATGATGATTTCTCCTTTTGCTTGTTCGATGCCAAGGTTCATTGCTTGGGGAACGAATTGCTCGGGGTTTGGAATTAGTCTTATAAAAGGTTGATTTTCAACGTATTGTGAAATGATTTCTACCGTTTTGTCAGTACTCATACCATCAAGAAAGAGGACTTCCATTTCTTCTTGAGGAAAGTCTTGTTCCAAAATATTTTGGATAACTGCTTCAATGAAATCTTCTTCATTGAAGCAAGGGATGAGAATAGAGACGGTCGGTTTTTTCAAAATAAAAAAATAATTATTAAATCTCGTAGCGGGACTCTTCCTAGTCCCGTAAAGCAATAAACGGGACTAGGGAGAGTCTCACTACTTTAAAATTTGATTGTATAGTTTGATTAGTTTTTCTTCTTCTTGTCTCCAGTTAAAAACGTTCTGAACTGCCTGTTGTCCATTCTTTCCCATTTGGATGGATTCATCCTCATTTCCTAACAGAACATTTACGGCTTTGGCTATTTCTTTTGGTTTAAGTGGATTAGCACAAACTCCTGCATTATGTTTTGTAACAATACTTCTCCAAAGTGGAAAATTAGAAGTTACGATTGGCAAACTTGCTGCCATGTATTCAAAGATTTTATTGGGTTGAGCATTGATGTGATTTGGTTCGGGACGGAAAACAACAATGCCCATTTTGCTCTGCGATAATATTTTAGCGACTTCTTTTCGATCCTTCTTGCCCAAGAAATTTACTTTTTTCCAAGTAGGTAATTTTTTAATAAACTTTTCCTCTTCCTTTGATTGGAACTCACCAATTAAGGTCATTTTTGCATCGGTGAATTCTAACATTCTAACCATCTCTTCGATACCCCGAATTTTACTCATCAGCCCAACATAGCAAATGTCATGAATTTTTTCTTTAGGGTTTTCAATATTAAATTTCTCAAAAATAGGATAATTATTGACATCAACTGTATTTGGATTTATTTTTAAAAAACGATCTCGAATGAACGGAGTTGCAGCAATGACTGCATCCATTTTTGCTGCAATTCTGTTTTCATAAATTTCGAAAACCTTAGCAATGATTGGACGGACAATGGAAGGAATATAATACTTTGATAAAATCTGACGAGGCACATCTTCGTGGGTATCATAGATTACTTTTTTCCCTTGCTTCTTTAGTTTTAACCCAACAGGCAATAATTCGGGATCATGAAAATGATATATTTCTGCATCAATTTCCATTGCTTTTTCAAATGCGATTTGAGTTGTTTTACGCATTCTTTGCAAACGTCCAGAAGTTGCAGATATGATATTATGTATTTGAATGCCTTGGTCAATTTCACTTTTTTGATTTGCTACAATTATATGAGTATCAAATCCATGCTTCGCCAAGGACACACATTCCTTTTGGAAAATACGAGTATCTTTTGCGTAGTGAACGGTAGTGATGTGGCAGATTTTATTTTTCATATAAGCCTTCGTAAATGTCTAAAAGAGTTTTTTCTTGATTCTCCCAATTGTATTTTTTTGCAGCAACCTCTAAAGCTTCTATGTGTTTTTCTTTTTCTAAATTTAAGATTTCTTTGGCTGCATTTTTAATTGCAATTATATTGTTATGGTCTTGAATAACAATACCCATATTGTTTTCCATAATTTGTTTAAAGCCAGGCATATTGGAACAAAGAATCGGTAGGCGAGCTTGTATGTATTCAAAAATTTTATTCCCTAAAGCATATTGATGATTTCGAGTGGAACCTTGGAGAAGGCAAAATCCAAAGTCTGCAGACCCGGTAAAGTCAGGTAGCTCAGCTTGTGAAACTGCTTCATGAAAAAAGATGTTTTCATTTTCTGAAGCTGCTTTTTTAACCAAATCAACAAGAGTACCAAAGCCTAAAAAAACAACTACAAATTTATTATCCAATTGCTCAAATGCTCCTAGAATTTCTTCAATCCCACGTTTGGGTAACAACCCACCTTGGTATAAATAAATCTTTTGATCAGCTCGTATATTGAATTTTTTTCTAAAAATATCCTTTGATAAAACTGGTTTTTTGTAGGTTGGACAGTTCATTACTAATTTTGGAGGAGCAATGTTATATTCCTTTGAATAAGCCTCTGCAATGAGTGGTGTAACAGTAATCATTGCATTTGTATTTTTTATTAAAACCTTCTCTGCGAAAGCTAAAATATTCTGAGGATAATAACCACTTCCTTTTTCTTTTTTGTCAAATTCCAATTCATGAGCATCGTAAACAATCTTCATTTTTCGATTAAAAAACCATTTCATCATTACAGCCAAAGGTAGCGGTTCGATGTCATTGCAATGAATGATATCTGCTTTGCGGTGATCCTTGACAAGACGATAGAAGTACTCTGCATATTTGAATAATTGGATGATTCTATTTTTTGACCAATGTCGAGATTTAAGAGGAATTCGGTGGACTTTGATATTGTTTTCAAGCGTTTCTTTTTCAGTTAACCCTTCGGCGTGAAGAGCGACAACAGTAACATTGTAACCAGCCTTTGAAAGTGTGGTACACTCCTTTAAAACACGATTGTCGTGTTTAAAATTATTGGTTAATAATGAAATTACTTTTTTCATTTTCTTTTAAATAAGATAATTTTGAATTCGGTTCTTTCTCAATTTTGTCAAAAGAAAAACCAATAGCTTTTACTTATAAATATTCCCAAAAGCGGATTTTTTTTCCTAAAAGGAAGTAAGCAATACTTAATGATAAAATAATCGTTGTAATAGTTTTTTGAAAAATGACCATCCAATTAATCTGGTCAATTGAATTGTCAAATAAATTTGGTGACACTAAATAAAATGCAACCAAAGCAATAATAATGAGAAATAATTTTAAAAAACTATAATCGATCTTATAATCTTTTTGACTAAAAAACATATAAATAATAAATGAAAAAATTGCTGTTATGCATGTTGCAATGGCTGCACCATTGATACCAAATGATGGTATAAAAAGATAATTCAAGGCTATGTTTGAAATCAAACTAAAGATGCCGACATAAATAAAAACCTTTGTTTTTTTTGCAATGCTTACTCCGACCGCAAAGATATACATTCCATTAAAAAGAACGGCAGCTGTCAGAATAGGAATTACTGGAAAAGCGGAATGGTAACTTTTTTCTGTCATCAATATCAATATTTCTTTTGAAAATAAAGTCAGAAAAATTAACATCGAAGACATTACTGAAAAAAATAAATAGAAGAAGTCTCTCAATTTTTCTTTTGTTTCGGGCTTTTCATATTCTTTATAAATAATAGGTAAAAGTGCTCCTCGAATACCTATTAATAAAAAGCCTCCTAACGAGGCAAATCGAAATGCAATTCCATAAAGTCCTAAGTCAGAGAGGTCGAGTAATCGACTAATGATAATTCTATCAATATAAGTTGAAGCTACGATGGTCAAACTGGATAAAACTAATGGATATGAGAATTGGAAAAGTTGCTGAAAGGCCTTTTTAGAAAAAATGAATTTTAAATAATTTTTATTTAGGTAAATGACGATTATTAAGGAAGTCATCGTAGCGATAAATTGTCCTGTGAAATAACCAACTAATCCTAAGTTGTATTTTGATAACAATATATACACGGAGATCGCAAAAACAATAGAATATAGAATGCTAACAAGTGCAAATTCTTTAACTCGTAAATCCCAACGTAATTGTGATTTTAAAATGTAGTCCAATTTTGTAAAAAGAAGCATGAAGATGATAATTGTAAATACATTGTTATATTTTTCATCAGAAACAATGAGTAAATTTATTTTTTCATAAAACATTAACAGAAACGCAATCACAATTGAATAGACAAAAATGGTAAACCAAATAGTGGTAGAGATAAGTTGTTGTTTCACTTCATGAGTTGCCGTAGCAGTATATCTGGCTAGTCCTTGAGATAATTCTAACCCTATAGATACACCAATTAAGCTAATAAAAACGACATATAAGTCCAATGCACCGTATGCTTCGGGTAAAATATATAGCGTAACTATTGGTAATAAAAAAAAGCCGATGCCTTTTGAAATGACCGTTGCCAAAGTGTAAATAAAACTATCCTTTAGTAAATTTCTTAACACGCTCAAGTATTATTTTTTCAAGATGAGGTTTGTCTGATATTTGCAATGCAGGTAACCCATGTTTATCAATTATTTTTTTGATGCCCTGGTAAATAAGTTCATCTTCTCCAATAGGGTAGACATCTAATAAATCTTCGTTTGGGTCAGACCACCAGTTTTTTGGAATATCGTTACTAATGATTTTTAAATATTTTTTTGCGACTGCTGCTGGTGACCATTTTTCATGAACAAACTTTTGAGTCGCCTTGCTAAGTTGAATTCTGTATGCATCATCCGTAATCATTTTTTCAATGGCTTCATCAATTTGATCAGGTGTGATATACAACGTAGGAGGAATATCTTTTGTGTCGTAATGATGATGAATATCTTTGGCGTAAGTTCCTCCAACTACAGATGGTTTTCCAAAAAAAGCAGCCTCTGATGCAAAGACAGCCATTGGTGTATCTGAATATAATTGGTCAATCATAAAGTCAGACCGTTGAATATAATTGACCACTTCTTTATTTGGGACACCTTGAAGTAGCGTGAATTTTATTTTTTTTCGAGGATCATCTTTATATTTTGATTGGATCTTTTCCATTGATTCCAAAATATGTTTTGATCCTTTTATAACTGAATTTGAAGGACTATGAAGAATCTCCAAAGTCTGACTTTTTTCTTTGGGAGTAGTTGGAGCAAAATTTCTTTTGACTGGAATTCCAATATTTAGCCACTTGATGTAAGGCTTAGAATGGAAAATTGCAGTAGGCGGATTGTTGATACTTATCACGCCATATTTTTCTAACTCTTGAATTTTCTCTTTTTGTATACTAGCTTTTTTAGCTAAAATATCTGTTGGAGTATTTTGTAAAAAATAGGTATTGATGTAAACAGGACGAGTATCACTTCCTGTAAAAACTGCGATTACTTTTTTTCCAAAAAAACGAAATATAGGTAAGTCATATCCCCAAAAGAAAGTTATTCCTGATGAAAAAATAAATACATCATACCTTATTAAAAGAAAAGGAAAGTAAATAAGATGGACCCAAAATTTGATAAATTCATATATATAATATCCAATGTCTCTAACGATTTTTGTTTTTCTATTTTGAGATAAAAATCGATATAGTTGGCTAAGAATTCTTTCGATCCAACTTCTTTTTACATCTTGATATTTATAAATATGTTGCTCTGGTAGAAAGATAGAAACATCGATTCCAAGTTCCTTAAAACCAAAGTAAAGGAAAGTGAAAATGCCAGCTACTTCTTTGTTACCAATAAAAATTCGCATATAAATTAGGTATCGGATACTTTTAAAGTATCTGATACCTTAAAGCTCCTTTTTTTATAACAAATATTATTTTTTGTTTTTCCCCAAAGGCAATTTTCTAATTACCTTTCCAGGTACTCCTGCAAAAACACATAACTCCGGAACATCTTTATTGACCAAAGTCATTGCTCCAATTTGGCTCATTTTTCCAATTGTAGTTCCTGGCAAAATAGTGCTACCAACCCCAATATCAGCACCTTCAAAAATTTTTACTTTCAAAAAATCAACAGGTTGAAATAGAATTGGACCATTTAAATTTTCAAGAGAATGAGTTGAAGTAAGAATTGAAACATTAGGACCAATTCCAACATTTGTTTCGATCAAAATTCCGCCTGCACTATGGAAAAAACAATTTTGACCAATCCAAGTATTGGCACCGATCTCCATGGTGTTTTTATAATATCCTTTTAATATAGTGTTGTGACCGATATAGATATTATCGTGAAGGATGATATTTTCTGGATGAAAAATTTTGACATCTTTTTCAATAATTACATTTTCTCCAATGTATTTAAAATCCTTTTTGTCAAAAGAACCATCGCCATGTGTTTTGTTTAATTTCATCGGTCTAAGATTTCGATTAAACATTTTACGACATAATCAACTTCCTCAATTTTTAAAGTATCGTACATCGGTAAAGCTAAACCAGCTTGAAAAGCTTGAAGTGCATTTGGAAATAATTTTTTGCAATCCAGCTCATATTTTTTTTGATAAAAATGTTGGAAGGGGAGACATTGAGCGCCGTAGTTAGTGCCAATACCTTTTTCTTTTAAAGCTGAAATTATCTCATCTCGATTGATTGTTTCATCATTGATAACGACATGATAAGTTTGCCAAGAGTGTTGATGATTTTCAGGAGAGGAAGGCAGTAAAAGTTTTGGATGACCATTTAATTTCTTAAAATAATGATCAGCTAATTTGGCTTTTATATCCAAACTATCTTCAAGTCGATCCATTTGATTATTGACTAAAGCTGCTTGAAAATCAGTTAATCTATAATTTAAACCAGCC
>CAJQQY010000059.1 GCA_905480595.1 uncultured Saprospiraceae bacterium
TTTTGTTTCTTGGAGACAATGCATATGATGATGGGTTTGATAATGAGTACCAAGTCGCATTTTTTGATGTATATCCTAGTAAGTTGAAAAATTCCATATCGTGGTCTTGTCCAGGAAATCATGATTATTATGGTTCAGGACTTAATAATGCATATTATGATATTTTTTCTTTTCCTATAGGAGGAGAGGCAGGAGGTTTAGCTTCCAACACAGAAAAATATTATTCTTTTGATTATGCCAATATTCATGTCATTTCTTTAGATTCTCATGATGAAAATAGAAATACAGGTAGCCCTATGTTGACCTGGTTGGAAAACGATTTGGCAGCAACAACTCAGGAATGGATTATTGTTATGTTTCATCCTCCTCCTTATTCAAAAGGATCTCACGATTCTGATGATACTAGTGAAGAACGTATGATTGAAATGAGGGAAAATGTATTACCGATTTGTGAATCTTATGGAGTTGATTTAGTTCTTTCGGGACATAGTCATTCTTACGAACGTTCCAAGTTAATCAATGGGCATTATGGATTTTCAAATACTTATGACCCAGTTCTTCATGAAATAGATGGAGGAAGTGGACAAATAAATGGAAGCGGTGCATACCAAAAAAATTCTAGTGAAGAAGGTACAGTTTACCTTGTAACTGGTTCTGCAGGGGGATCATCTTCGGTAGGGAACCACCCAATAATGTATTATTCGATGGATCAAGTAGGATCGACTATTTTGGAAGTAGATGGTAGTCAGATGGATGTGAAGTTCTTAAATGAAAATGGGGTAGTAGAAGATTATTTGACCTTGGTTCAAAATGGACAACCAGTCGTCAATTGGATGAATCCTAGTAATGGAGGTCTTTTTATAAACTTAAATACGATAGCATTAAATGTTGATGCTTTCGATAACAATGGGAACGTCACCCAGGTTGAATATTTTGTAAATGGAGGTTTAATAGGAGTAGATGTAGTTGCGCCTTATTCATTGAGTTGGACACCACCAAGTTTTGGAAGTTATTTGTTAAAAGCAACCGCGACTGATAATGAAGGGAATACCGGTTCGAAGGAAATTTCAATTACATTTGATGATAATCCAACGACCATTTTAGCCATTCAAATAAGTGATGGGGATGCTGCTGCTGAAGAAGAGTCGGGTGATGTGAATCTCAGTAGTAGTGATCTGGAATTGGTTGAGGAGAATAGTTCAAATAATCAGACGGTGGGTTTAAGGTTTAATAATTTAAATATTCCTAACGGTGCGATGATTTCAAATGCTTATATTCAATTTACCGCCGATGAAACCCAATCGCAAACTACCAACCTGACAATTCATGGAGAGGATATTGATAACTCGCCTCCTTTTACAACAAGTTCTTCCAATGTTTCTAATCGTACAACAACTTCTGCTTCCACCACTTGGAATCCTGCTCCATGGTCAAATGTTGGAGCAGCTGGAACAAATGAGCAAACTTCCGATTTGAGTGCGGTGCTTCAAGAAGTTGTAGATCGTTCTGGTTGGACAGAGAATAATTCTATGAGTTTTATCATTACAGGTTCAGGTCATAGGACAGCAGATTCGTATAGTGGAAGTTCCTCCAATGCACCAACTCTTCACATTACTTATACTCAAGCTTTGAATCCTTTACCTGTAGAATTGACGAAATTCCAAGTGGTTCAACAAAATGCTCATGTCGTATTGTTCTGGGAAACTGCTTCAGAACGCAACACCGATCATTTTGTAATTGAGCGTTCTCATAATGAATATTCATTCAAAGAAATAGAGTCGGTAACTAGCCAAGGCGATGGTATTACAATTCAAAACTATCATGCAAAAGATATTTTTCCATATAATGGAATGAATTATTACCGCCTTAAAATAGTAGATAACGACAGTACATTCGAATACTCGAATATTCAAATTGTCGACATGGAATCCTCCTCTGCAATTATCTTTTTCCCAAATCCTGTAGATAAATTGATCCAAATGGAAGGTTTGGATGAAAACATGAAAGATGGCTTAATAGAAGTATTTGACGGAGTAGGGAAAAGAATATTTGTGGACCAATTATCTTTTGAAGATGGAAAACTCTTCCTCTCTACTGAGGCCGTAAATATTAATAATCCAGGAACTTACTTCCTTCGTATTACTGGAAAAGTTGAGAACTTTGTTTTCAAATTTATAAAAATCAATGGTTTGTAGTAATGACTAGTTTTACAAAAATGGGAGTCATCCCAAATTTTAAGCAAAGCAAAAAATTGGGATGACTCCTATTTAAATTCGGTATTACCCTTCCGGTATATCTCCTTCAAATTCATTCGTCATTGTCGGCCTCGGATAATTAAAACCTATAGATCTTTGAGACGAGTCAGGTCTAGTAATATTCGCAAATCGTTCAGCACGAACTCTGAAGAAATTATCCCAACGCATCATCAAGCCATTGTAAAACATTTCCAAAATACTTGGGTCTTGATCTTCCTCTTCATACTCCACTTGAATACCACTTCCACGTCGATAAACTTCAACAGTCACGATACAAATAAATGCAAGCACTACACTAAAACCAACTAACCATGAGAACAAGGCTCCCCAAAAAGTAGCAGTTGTCAACTTCGAAGAAATGACTTTGTCTTGCTTGGCTGTCGCGATTGCAATAGTCGATTTCATATCAGATTTCTCATTGGCAATTGCATTGTTTTTTCGCTTTCGCCAATCTTCCAATTTTTTAGTTTGGTCAGATTTTAAGGCTGCGATAGTGCTGGTTTTTTTCGAGAGAAGTTGTGAACTTTGCTTTCGATATTTATCTACATGACCTTTTGCCCACTTGGCGCCTGAACGATATTTTTGTTCAAAGGAACTTTCTTTCAAGGCTAGCACAGCAATTTGAGCATCGTAATTTTCGGCTGTACTTGCAACTACGTCTTGATGATTTTCTTTAATCATCTTCCATTCTTTATCAAACTCTGCAGAGACTACTGCTACGTCAGTTCGATAATCTGTTTTGATTTTCGAGTCATCAATATCAATTGTTACAGGGACATTTGAAATAAATGCATGTTGAATTCCATTGGTCGATAATCGAAAAGATAGTACTCCCATTCCAATTGTAATCAAACTTACGATGGCAAATAAAAGGATGTACCAAGTGTTTTTCAATCGTTTCCAAACGAGCGCTCGAGTTACCACTTGTAAAAATTTACGCCCTCCTAATTCCAAAATAGAAACCACTAAAAGCATGGCTAAAAGTGAAATGAAAATGGCTACTCCTTTCGAGTAACCTGCCATTTCAGTTTGAGTGATGTGCCAAATCGTGATCGCTTCGGTGATGGCACTAATGACCTGCGCTATTTTTCCAATAATGTCTAAACTAGGTGCGATAGGTCGGAACAAGTTGTAGAAATCTCGATTAGTTGCTGAGGTTTCTTTTGCTGTAAGCTTTACTTGCTTCTTCATAAAAAATAAAAAATTTGCTGAT
>CAJQQY010000060.1 GCA_905480595.1 uncultured Saprospiraceae bacterium
CTCTACGGTTTAACAATGATCGTCATCGGAGCCGTTATCGGTTCTGGAATATTTCGAACACCTTCAGATATTGGAGGGCTATTACAAAATCATCTACTGATAATTTTAGTTTGGGTGCTTGGTGGAATTGTTGCATTGACAGGAGCCTTGACCTTCTCAGAACTTGGAGGAATGTTCCCAAAAGCAGGAGGTGTTTATGTTTTTATCAAAGAAGCTTATGGAAAACTAGCTGGGTTTTTATATGGCTGGGCAATTTTATTGGTAATTAATACAGGAGCATTAGCAGCATTGGGGATGGTGTTTTCAGATTACATGACCACGTTTGTTGACCTGACAGATCCTCAGAAAAGCGGTTTAGCAATTGCTGTAATTATTTTTCTCACATTCATCAATATCATCGGGGTAAATGTTACTCAAGTCTTCGCGAATATCTTTACTGGGTTGAAATTATTAGCAATCGTTGCCATTATTTTAGCAGGTTTTATTTTTTATAATCCAGAAGTGAATTTGAATTTTACGATGGAAGGTGCACCACCTGATATAATGACTGCAATGTTTGCAGGATTGGTTGGAGTGCTTTGGTCGATAGGTGGATGGCATCATGCAAGTTATGTGGCGAGTGAAACAATTGATGCTCAGCGAACTGTTCCAAGAGCGATGGTGATGGGAGTTTCGATCATCATGGCAGTTTATATTTTGATCAATTTAGCGATTATGTTTTTGCTTCCGCTTCCAGAAATTATGGCTTCTGATAAAGTAGTAGGAGATGCGATTGCTTCGATTAGTGCAATTCCTTACGGAGGTGAAATAGTAGCGATTGCTATTTCGATTTCTATTTTTGGAACCATTGGAATTTATACGATGACTGCTCCAAGAATTTATTTTGCGATGGCTGAAGATGGAGTGTTTTTTAAACAACTTTCCCATGTTCATCCAAAGTATCGAACTCCAGTTAATGCGATGCTTATGCAAATGGTTTGGGCTTGTGTATTGATTTTATTTTGGGGGAGTTTTCACAAATTGATCAACTATGTAGTATTTATGGATCTCGCATTTATGACTTTAGCTGGGATTAGTATTTTTATTTTTAGACAAAAAAGAAAGGATGCAAATCGTCCTGTGAGAGCTTGGGGATACCCAATTATCCCTTTGGTTTTTGTAGTGATTTCATTTTTGTTTGTGGGAAGTACGCTCTTAGGAAGTAATACTAAAGAACAATCTTTGGCAGGACTTGGAGTATTGTCAATTGGAGTTGCTGTTTATTATTTAATGGGGTTTAATAAGGGTAAATAATATCGCACATAGATTTTTATTAAATAAAAAATAGCTAATGAAGCACTTGTTTCTTTGTGGAATTATGATTGTTGGAATGTGTTTCACTTTCCAAAATGATTTAAACGCACAAGTTTTTGAAGGAGAACTTATATATTCTTGTAAAGTAATTGGAGTATTTACAGTTGCTGGGAGAGAATATAATATGGAAGAAGAAATGATCAGACAAGGCGATTTTTTTGATACGTTAACAATTCTATATAAAGGAAATAAGTACAAAAAAACCAAAAATAAAAAACGAATAGAACAGGATTACTTTGATTTAGGTGAGGAAAAATCTATAACAAGATTTGGTAAGAATAAAAAAATAATAGTTGATGATCTGAGTTTTAATGATTTGATAAATCAGCCCTGTCATCCAATCGGAACTATTCAAAAGATTGAAACCAAAGATACTTTTTACCTGAACAGCCTATGTAAATATATTGAACTAAGTGGAGAAGTAGGAAATGAAAAATATATAATCTCTGAAAGTCTTCCAAAGTTAAATTTCAATAGGAATATTTTACAAGATGAAAGTTGCCAAATTTATCAAAAGGAAGTTGGTGAAATTATAAATAACTCCATCGTTTTAAACTATGAATTAGAGTTTCCAGAAACGAATGTGGTCGTTTCATTTTCTTTAGAAAGAAAGTCTCGTAAAAAGTTGAAAGAAGGTGTAGTGACTATTCCTGCTTATAAAGAAAAAGGAAGAGATAAAAAATCAAACAAATCTTCAAAAAGAATTAAATCCTACACTTTAATTGAGGAATAAAAAAAGAGCTGGGATCATTGATCCCAGCTCAATAAATAAACCTCATGAAAATCAAGACTCGGAATAGATCCGATCTTGAAAGACTTCTTTTATTAGTTCATTATCTTAATTTCTACTCTACGATTTGCGGCGTCTGCCACATTATCAGTTGTTGGTGCAGTCGAACCATAACCTTTAGTCGTGATTCTTTTCTCAGCAACACCTTGAGTAACTAGTTGTGCTTTTACAGCATCTGCTCGAGCTTGCGAAAGTACCATGTTTTTAGCAGCATCACCTGAGCTATCAGTATGACCACCAACTTCAATTTTGATATTTGAATAAGCGTCCAACACTTTTGCTAAGTTATTCACTTCAGCCATATCTTGAATAGCAGCAGAACCACTAGGGAAAGTCAAATTACTAAAACTAAAAGTACTTTCACCTTTTCGATCACTAGCTAAGAAGTTGCTAAATTTTTCACCAACAGAACCTGTAGCAAAAGTTACTCCTGCCAAAGCCTCTTTTGCTTTAGCTGCAATTGCATCAGCGGCATCGCTAGCCATTTCACCAGCAGTACTTGTAGCATCTCCTACTTTATCACGAACAATTGAGTCAGCATCACTAACCATATCGTCTGCACTCTTTGATGTTTCGCTCATTTTATCTCCAACACTAGAAACGGTATTTGAGACATTACTTCCTGATAAATAATTCCACCCGAGATATCCAAGAACTCCAAGGATTAACAAAAGAGGAAGTAATTTTTTCAAAAGACCGCCACCTTCATTTGTTGCTTCTGCTACAGTATTGCGAGCAATACTAGCAGCAGCCTCTACTTTATCTCCCAAACCAGAACTGTCCGGCATAGAGAATCCTATAAGGTTAGCCATACCAGCTGGCATCGCATCTGCTACATATCTACTTTGAGAGTCTAAAAAATTACTCAATCCCATTGCATCAAGTGCTTTGCTTTTGAAATATTTTCCAACCATACCCATAACGAGTGGTGCCGCCATGTTCATGATTGAAGAGGAAGAACCTTTGTTCAATCCACTTACTGAAGAGATAATATCTACGACCGAATCAAGTTTGTTTCCCATCAAAGATTTAAGAATATCGCTTCCTGAATTTAGAAAATTACTAGCGGAGTCTCCGCCACCAAGTACACTTCCTAAGTTATCAAATACACTTCCATCATGTCCTCCTTTCGTGATCATATCGATTAAACCTTTTGATCCTTGAGAGCTAGATCCAGATGCAATCAAACTTCCAAGAATAGAAGGTAAAGCAGCACCCATTGCAGATTTCACACCTGAATTTTCTACGCCTAAAAAACTTCCAGCTTGTGATATTACAGTATCATCAATCTGGTCTATTAGCATGTCTAATAAATTAATTACCATTTTTGTTTAGGTTTTGTTAGAGATAATATCGGCAGGATATAATCTCTTAACTAATAAAAGTAAGTAACTACATTAGGTGAAATGACTGTTTTGTGGGAAAGATAATTTGATTAGACGTAGTGAATTTAATGATTTTTTATCTATTTTTTATGAAAAAAAACTATTTCGTCTTTAGTTGACTAGTTAAAATGCAAATAGTTTTGTCATAATATGTTTACCGATTAATACGTCTTAAAAGAGTGACGGAACATTTTATTTTTTTATGCTAATTTAGCTTTTAGAATGTAGCATTTCCTATTTTGTATAATTAAAGTTGCCATTCAAAACTCAATCATTTTTTATGAAAAAAATATCCCTCTTCGTTTTTAGTGTTTTATTCTTTATGACTGCGAGTGCTCAAAACATCAAAGTGCATGAAAAATTTGCGAATACCGCTCGTAAATTAGATACTAAAAATACTCTTCAAACCATCGCTTTTGGTTCTTGCAATAATCAAGGGAAAAGTCAGGAAATGTGGAAAAACGTCGTAGTCAACAAACCTGATTTGTGGATTTGGTTGGGCGATAATATTTATGCCGATACTCAAAATCCACAAGTGATGGCGGATAAGTATTCTTTGCTAAAAAATAATTTGGAATACCGAAGGCTACTGGCATGTGCCCAGGTGGTTGGGACTTGGGATGATCATGATTTTGGATGGAATGATGCGGGGAAAGAATTTGGAATGAAAAACGAAAGTAAACGGTTGTTACTTGATTTTTTAGATGTACCCAAAAATGCTTCTGTACGAAATCGAGAAGGTGTTTATCAGTCTTTTGTTTTTGGGGAAAAAGGTAAAAAGGTAAAAATCATTTTATTGGACACTAGATATTTTAGAGATTCCGTTGAACGAACGAGTGGAATAAATAATAAGTATTTGATTAATGCTGAGGGAGATGTTTTAGGAGAAAAACAATGGGCATGGCTCGAAAAAGAATTAAAAAATAGTGATGCGCAAATTAATATCATTGCTAGCGGTTTTCAAATTATCGCCAAAGAGCATCGGTTTGAAAAATGGGGTAATTTTCCAAAAGCTCGAAAACGGTTGTTTCAACTTTTGCAAAAAACAAAACCAACTATGCCTATTTTGATGAGTGGAGATCGACACATAGCTGAACTTTCAAGAACAACATTATCTGGATTAGAAAACCCGCTTTTTGAAATTACCTCAAGTGGATTAACACATACTTGGCATAAAAAAAGAGAAGAACCAAATCAGTATAGAGTAGGAGATTTGGTCATTGAAAAGAATTTTGGGATACTGAAAATTGATTGGTCTGGCGAAACTCCAAAGGTAAGTGTGGAGGTGAGAGGATTGGGGAATCAATTGTTTATGAGGGAGAAGATATTTTGAATAAACAATATCCAACAATCACTTCTTGGAGAATAGTTGGGCATTGGATATATCTTTTTGGATATTGCTTTTTCAAAACAAAAGCCTTCGAAGCATATTTACTTCGAAGGCTTTTCGTCTTTATGATAGATTTTAAAATCTCTTTTAGATCTTTCTGATTAACATCAATCCTCGGTACGCTAACCAATACATTACAGGTACAACTACCAAAGTTAAAAACGTAGCGAACACCAATCCATAGATTACTGTCCATGCCATCGTTCCCCAGAATTGTGCATTGTCACCACCGACAAAATATTGTGGATCAAGGTCAGAGATCAAAGTGAAGAAGTTAATATTCAATCCAATCGCCAAAGGAATTAACCCTAAAACTGTCGTAATCGCAGTCAATAAGACTGGCCTCAAACGACGACCACCACCTTCGATGATAGCTTCTTTCACTTGTATTCTAGTCAACTCATGTAACTTTTTCAATTCTAACTCTTGAAGCTTCCGATCAATAACTAGATTAATATAATCTACCAATACAATCGCATTATTCACCACAATTCCGGCAAGGGAAATAATTCCAACTCCAGTCATTACCACTACTAAATCCATTCCTGAACCAACGTAGCCTAAGAATACTCCAATGGTACTAAACACCACCGAAAGAATAATAATAAATGGAGAAACGATACTATTAAATTGTGCTACTAATATCAAAAAGATCGCAAATAAAGCAACTGAGAATGCACTACTCAAAAAGGCAAATTGTTCCGCCATTTCTTCCTGCTCTCCACCGAATTCATATTTGTAACCTACTGGCATTGGAAAATCTTCTAGCAAGATTTTTAAATCTTCCACTATTTCATTTCCATTGTAGCCATCCAGAACATTTGAAGTAATTCCAATATTTCTTTCTTGATCTGTTCGATTAATCAAATCGTAACTTGAAGTAAATTTAATATCTGCAACTGTCGAAATTGGCACTTGGGCAATTCGTCCGTTGGCAGGATTTCTAAAAGTGATTCTTTGATTTAAAATATCTTCTTTATCATATCGATACTTTTCTGCCAGTCGTAAATTAATTGGATATTCATCTTCACCCACTTTAAACTTAGAAACCTCTTTCCCAAAAACAGAAGTACGAATGGCATCGGCAATATTGAAAGTAGAAATCTGATAAGTTCGAGCAGCTTCTCGATCAATGGAAATTTCCATTTCTGGTTTTCCAATTTTTACACTTGCTTTTAATTCTTCAATCCCAGGGATGTTTTTATTTTTGATAAAAGCAATCAAGTTTTCTGAAAGTTGAGCGAGCGAATCTACATTATCACCAGTTAATTGTATATCGATTGGTTTACCTTGAGGAGGACCAGACTGCTCTCGATCAACTACAATTTGAATTCCTGGGACACCTTGAACTGCTTTTCGAATATCATTCATGGCATCTACTGTCGAAAGGTCTCCTCGATCTTGAGAAGGAATAAATGAAACGGTAATTCTTGCTTTGTGAGGCGATGTTCCGAAACTTGGCCCAGCATTTGGATCACTTGTATTTTCTCCAATCTGCAATAAACTTGCTTCAATGATTGGCTCATATTTTTCCATCGACTTACTTACTTTTTCTTCTAACTCTGTCAAGATTTGGTTCGTGACTTCAATATCTTTTCCCATTGGAAGTTCGATAAAGGCATTCACATACAAAGGATCTGCTTCAGGGAATAATTCGACCTTAGGCATATTATTTCCCAGAAGACCTATAGCAAAAATTAACAAAGCAAATGTTCCAGCGAAAATGAAAATAGGAACATATTTATGAAGCACTTTTTCAATAAACCAATTGTAGGCTTCTTCCAATCTAGGTAATACTGTATTTTGAAAACCAAATGACATCGGACGGAGTGCAAAGAAATTGACCAATGTAATTATTGCAGTAATGCCTAATAAATTTCTCAACCAAAATATTTGTGAGAAATGTCCCAAGGTAGCAATGCCCACCATAATTAAAGCACCTATTAAAATATTTCTCACCTTTCGTTTTCGAACATCTGTATCACTTACTGGTTTATCGACTTTCATAAAAACAGATGTCAAAACTGGATTAATTACTAAGGCTACAAATAGGGAGGAAGACAAAACAATAATCAAAGTCTTGGGCAAATATCCCATAAAACTTCCCATCAATCCAGGCCAAAAAGCCAAAGGAACAAAGGCAGCTAAAGTGGTCAAGGTCGAAGCAATAATCGGTAAGGCAACTTCCCCTGTTCCATGCTTCGCAGCTTCGATCCCAGAGTAACCTTCTTGCATATAATTATAAATGTTCTCGACCACCACAATGGCATTATCCACTAGCATCCCAAGTGCAAGTATCAGAGAAAAAAGCACTACCATATTCATGGTGAATCCCATGATATTCATAATCATAATTCCCATCAACATGGATAGAGGAATGGCTAATCCTACGAACATCGCATTTCTCAATCCAAGGAAAAATAACAAAACTAAAACCACTAAAATTACCCCTGAGATGATACTGTTTTCCAAGTTGGAAACCATTAGCCTGGTTTGTGTACTTAAGTCATTAAAGATGGAAACTTTGACGTCTTTTGGAAAAACTTCTTTTATCGCTAAGTCTACTTCAGCTTTAATTTTGTCAGATGCTTCTAGTAAGTTTTCGCCACTTCGCTTGATGACATCTAGTGAAATAACAGGTAATTTATCAGAACGAGCAATACTTGTTTTTTCTTTGTTACCAAATGAAACAGAGGCAATATCTCGAAGGAAAATTGGAGCGTTATTTTCATTTTTGACAATCATATCTTCCAACTCTTTCGCACTCTTGAATTCTCCTAAAACACGAATTGATCGTCGGAATCCATTGGTCAAAAGCTCTCCTCCAGACATATTCATATTCTCTGAGCGAACTGCATTTTCGATGTCCATGAAGCTAACTTGCATCGCTTCCATACGAGGAAGATCAACTTCAATTTTCACTTC
Organism: uncultured Saprospiraceae bacterium; assembly: GCA_905480595.1. Classification (GTDB taxonomy): domain Bacteria; phylum Bacteroidota; class Bacteroidia; order Chitinophagales; family Saprospiraceae; genus CAJQQY01. The sequence goes on from CAJQQY010000060.1 coordinate 7,844, forward strand.
TCGATCCAATGCACCTTTCAAATCTACCGCCTGAATTTCTTTGATTTCTTCAATCTTTTCTTCTAAGTATTCAGCATAATTTCGAAGTTGTTCATTGGGGTAATCTCCCGAAATGTTGACTGACATCACAGGCATTTCTGAGAAATTAAAATCTGAAACATCTGGCTCTGAAGGCAAATCATTTGGCAATTCAACTTTGGCTTTATCTACGGCATCTTTCACTTTTCTCATTGCTTCATCTACATCTACATCCATCTCAAACTCTGCAATAATGATAGAAAAATCTTGCGCTGAAGAAGAAGTTAATTCTTTGATTTCAGAAATTCCTCCAAGCTCTTTTTCGATTGGTCGAGTGATCAAATTCTCAATATCCTTTGCCGAGTTTCCAGGGTAAACAGTATTGACAAAAATATTAGGCATTGAGATTTCTGGATAGGCTTCCTTTGGCATACTATTGTACATGGAAACTCCAAAAATCATCACCATAAATGTGAGCACGAATACACTCGTACGATTATCGACTGCGAAGGTGGTTAACCCAAATTCTCGCAATCCGTCTTTGATTTTTTTTATAATATTATTGGACATTTTCTTTTTTGTTTAAAACAAATTTAGTCACGGATCGGGTCCCTTCAATGGATCCGATCCATAAGCAAAAATTATTATTGTTGCACTTTAATCAATGCATTACTTGCCAGTCCTCTAGCACCAGTTACGATGAGTTCTTCTCCACCTTGCAAACCATCTTTGATGATAATATTTCCATCATAACTCTCGCCCGTAGTCACATAAACCTTCTGCGCCATAGCGCCTTCTACGCCATCTTTTTTGATATAAACATAATCCTTACCACTCACTTCTTGCTGTACTAATTCCAAAGGAACAGTAATCGCGTCTTTTGCAGAAAAATCATTTAACAACATATTAGCTAACAAGTTTGGTTTGAGTAAACCTTTTGGATTAGGTAAGTTTACTTCCACTTTAAAAGTTCTATTGGCTGGGTTAATTGTTCGTCCAAGCATGGTAACTCGACCTTTAGTTTTCATATCCAAAGCAGGAACTTCAATGGTCATCATTTCGCCTTGTTTGACATTTCTCAAAAACTTTTCTGGAACATTCGCAGCTACTTTTACTTGACTAGTATTTAAGATTTGAACGATAGGAGCGCCAGGTCCAACCATTTCGCCAGCCTTAGCCATAACTATTTCGATTACACCACTTTTAGGAGCATAAACATTTCCTTTGGTCAACTGGTACTGAATTGTTTCCAAGCTTTTTTCCAAACGCTCTTTGTTATTTTTCGCTTGTAAAAATTGTATTTCAGAACCAATGTTTTGATCCCATAATCTTTTTTGTCGGTTAAAAACATCGACTGCTAACTCCAAAGATTTTTCAATCTCAGCAATAGATTTTTTTACTTGTTCCAAATCCGTAGTTGCGATTAATTGGCCTTGTTTTACATACTGCCCTTCTTTCACTTTGAGAGAAGTAATTCGTCCACCAGTTTCGCTACTTGCTGCCACCATGTCTTCTGCTTCGACAGCAGCTTGCAATTCGATAAAACGATTGAAGTCTGATTTGGCAACAGTTTGAGTAGTGACCAATGTTCGAGGCTTTTCTTTTTTAGCCTCAGGATCGATTGCTTCGATATCAGTTTCGAGTTGTGCAATTTCTTTTTGCAAGTTTCTTAACTCAGCTTGCTTTGTTTTGAGATAAGTTTTTTTCCCTTCCAAGTCAGTTGGAATTTTTTCTGCTTGTTGGCAAGATGCTAAAAATAGACTTGCAAGGATTAGTATGCTTAAAAGGTATTTCATTGGAGAATTTTTTATTTTAATTTTTATTGAAAGGAAATCTTATAGAAGTTTCCTTGAGTTATATTTTATCGTTCCCCATAGGGGATAGGAGTTATTTCCCTAGTGCTTTATCTAAATCTATTTTGGCTAACAAAAGTTCATATCGAGCTTGGATGATATTTTGTTGCGATTGGAAAAGTGCTTGCTCTGCTTGAGTAATTTCCAAACTTGAACCAACACCTTCTTTATATTTAATTTGAGTGGTATCATAAATTCGTTGAGCCAAAGCAAGATTTTTTTCTTGTTCGGCTACATTTACTCGAGCATTTTTATAGGCTATCCTAGCATTTCCAACCTCTAGCCAAATTACTCGCTCCAACGAACGCATTTGATTTTCAGTTCTAGCTAGATCTAATTGAGCACGTTGTAATTTTGCTTTTTTTCCACCTCCGCTATAGAGTGGCACATTCATCTGTACACCAACAACAGCCACATCAATCCAAATATTATTATTGAAAAAATCATCACTTTGTCCTGATTGAGAATATTGTCCAAATCCTACAAGGTTAGGGTAGTAGGTAGATTTAACATAATCGATATTGAGTAAATTTAATTTTTTACCCATATTCGCTAGACGATATTCGGGACGGGAAGAATAATTGATATCTGCTTCCAAATCATTGACAGAAGCTTCCACTAGTAACTTATCCAAATTGTCAGAAATAATTATTTCTTGATCTATTGGATAATTCATAACTAATTTTAATGTGTTGTAAACTAATTGTTTTTGACGATCAAGATTACCCAATTGCGTTTCCAAATTGGCAATAGTTAGATCTAAACGATCAACATCTAATTGTTCAACGAAACCTGCTTTGTATAATTCAGAAGTTTCGAAACGAAGATTTTTAACATTGGCAATATTCTTTTCTAATGTTTTTTTAGATTCGTCAATAATCAAAGAAGGCAAATAAGCTGACCGAACTTGATTTTTTACATCTGCTTCAGTCATTACTTTTTCTTCCTCTGAATAGCTTCGATATGCTCGAGCAGCTTTTAGAGCAGTTAAATAACTCCAATCAAAAAGAAGCGATTGAACATCAACTGCTGCGGAAATATTATTCTTTGTTCCAAATGCAAGCTCTGCAAACTCACCTGCCTGTCCACCAAAGAATTCGGCAGGAACAAGTGAAACTGGAAGTTTTAAATAATGATTGTATCCCAAAGTCGCAGAGACAGTTGGCAAACCTAATGCTTTATTTTCTTTGATCTGTTCATTCGCATCAGCTATCCCTATCTGTGCGTTTTTGATCGAAAGGCTATTGGATAAAGCATAAGTAATCGCTTCGTCAAGGGAAAACGATTTAGGAGATTGTGCGCTTGCGGTTAGACTAAATGTCAAAAGCAAGAGCAGAATAAAGTTGTTTCTCATGATAACTTTTTAAAATGTTTTTCGAGTAATTTCAGTCCTTTCGAGGTAGCAATGCCTCGAATGTGATATTGAATATGTTCTTTAAATAAATTTTCTTTGTTGAATTCTTTAAGCGGGAAAATGTCTTCGTCGATTACGACCATAGTTTTTCCAACGTATAATTTTGCGATAATATCAGCATGAAATTCTTCGCGGTAAATACCTTCTTCAATGCCTCTTTCTATATTCTCTTTGATTACTTTGAAAATCTCTTGCTGATTATAAGTTTCCATCATTTGCCACACATCTCGATAATATTTTCGCATATCAAAAATGAGTGTTGGCGTAACATGTCGAAGTGTAGGAATGACATATTTTGCAACTTCAATCATTTCATCGATGGCATCTGCAGCTTCTTTTTGAATATTGAGAACCGCCTCTAATTCTTTTTGAGCATGATTCTGAAAAACCTGCATGACCAATTCTTTTTTATTTTCTACAGATTGGTACAACGTCTTTTTTGAGATACCTAGTTCCCTAGATAAATCATCCATGCTGATACTTTTGATTCCATATTTGAAAAAAAGGCTTTCAGCTTTTGTGAGTATCCTATTGTCTAATTGCATTAATTATATCTCTGTTAACTTTGTTTCGAATGACAAATGTATTCCTTTTTTACTTAATGGAAACTTTTTTTGGGTAAAAAGTTTCCAAAGTTTTTAAGGTTTCCGATGAAGTAACAGAAAAGTGGGATGAAGGTTTAGAAAGGTGAGATGAAATGTAAGAGAAAAAAGATTTTCAGATTAGTTTTTAAGACAGCATCCAGTTGTTTTGAGATATTTTAGTTTAAAAAAGATCTTGACCATTTTATTAAAATTAGGATTATGAACAGTTTCCCATTCTTCTAAAAAATCGAGTGTTTAGATTTTTTCGCCTGTATCTGATTATATGAATTGGAGTTTCTTTACGTTGAATTTCATTTTCGATTCTCATTTATTTCTTTGCTTTTTAAATTCTTTCCAAGCTTCCTCCGTATCAATATCAATTTTCCCCTTTTCAAAAATAACTCGTTCTACTTTCTCTAAATTATTCATAATCAGAGCTTTAGCTCCTTTTTGCCCTTCGAGTATTTTTAGTTTTTGAAAAAATGAAACATCGAAAATAGCAGGAACGCCAACTTTACCCTCGTATTCTGAAGCAATAATTGACCGTTCACTTTTTTCAAAAGCTGAAACCATTTTTTTCAATAAAGCAGCATCTACATAAGGCTGATCACACAGCATGATTAGAACTGCGTTGGTGGTTGGTCCATCTATAGATTTCATTCCTGTACGAATTGAACTACTCATTCCGGTTGCCCAATTTTCATTAAAAACTATCTCGATTGGAAAAATCGAAATAGTTGGATGAATCAATTTATCATTCGCGCCTAACACTACAATTACATTTTTAGAAACGTTCAATGCAGCAGTAATAGATTTTTGTAGCAATGTATTTCCATCCAACTCTAAAAGCTGTTTTGGACGTCCCAAACGAGAAGATGACCCTGCAGCCAAAATAATAATTGTGATATTTTTATTTTCCAGATTAATCAATTCGATTGTATTTTTTAAAAATTTTTAAAACCTTTTTGATGGGTAAAGCTTCAATTGTTCTTTCTTTTCCTTTTATTTTTGAAGTTATTGTTTCTGCAGCAAAAAGGGAATTGATGATGGCTTCCTCAGTCGCTTCGTTAGCAGCCATAAATAGTGGGGACATTTCATCATTCCTCAATACTTTTTGATTTTCAAATTTTGAATCACTTTGGTAAGGAACTCTCAAGTCCTTTGCCGTCGAAAATGCAATGACATAATCACCACTTCCGTTGGAAGCAATGCCACCCGTTTTTCCCAAACCTAAAAAAGCTCGTTTCGCCAAACGTTTGAGATTGCGAGTGTCGAGTGGAGCATCTGTTGCCACGACAATCATACAAGAGCCGTCGGGTGACTCATTTAATTTATCTCTGAGGTAATATTTTTTTAATTCTTTGCCAATCGGAACTCCGTCAATTTGTAAAACACCACCAAAGTTTGTTTGAACTAAAACACCAACGGTGTAACCACCGAGATTCTCAGGAAGTTTTCGAGAAGCGCTTCCAATCCCACCTTTAAAACCAAAACAAGTGGTTCCCGTTCCTGCGCCAACATTGCCTTCTTTTACTTTCTTGGAACTTGCATTTTCTATTGCTTTTAGAATATGAGTTCGTTGCAAATGCCTACCTTGAATATCATTGAGTCGCGCATCATTAGTCTCTCCGACAATAGGATTAACAGAGCGAATATTATTTTTTTTGATAAAAATCGTGTAGTCGATCAAGGCATCCGCAGCAGTTGGAACACTCAAGGTATTGGTCAAAATAATGGGTGTTTCAATATTGCCTAATTCTTCGACTTGACTGATGCCCATCAATTTTCCAAAACCATTACCGATATAAATTGCAGCTGGAATTTTTTGTTGGAAAACGTCTTTGTTGTGTGGCAAAATTGCCGTTGCACCAGTTCGAACGCTATCTCCTTTAACGAGGGTAAAATGTCCAACTTGTACATTTTTAACATCCGTAATTGTATTGTTTTTTCCAGTTGGTAAAACGCCGATTTCGATTCCAAAATCACGGAGCCGTTTTTTTTGAGCAGTCATTTGAAAGCAGATAAAAAGTGAAAAGAAAAGAAGGAAATTTTTTCTCATGATTTTTAATTTTGAAAACTAAAGTTAGAAAGAAAACTTTAAACTGCATCAACTCTAAATTTCAACATTTATCGTACTTTCGCTTATTATTTTTTCATAAAAAAATGTAATTATTCAACGTGTGTGAATTTTGAACCTTTTTTTGGTTCAAAAATACTCGTGAGTTATTATAAAAAATAAAACGTACCAGCATGAGAATTTCAATTGTTTTTGCCTTTATCATTACCCTAGTATTTGCTTGTGGGGGAGGATCTGCAGACGGAACAAAAAAAGGTAGTTTGGAAAACGGAACTCAAGTAGATCCTTTGGCGGCAGGAAAAAAAGCCTATAAACAATTTTGTGTGCCTTGTCATGGAATGGATGGGAAATTAGGAATCAATGGAGCGAGAGATTTCGCAGAATCAGATTTGAACCTGGAGGAAAGAATCGAAGTGATTACGAATGGGCGAGGAATGATGACTGCATTTAAAAGTGTTTTAAAGCCAGAGCAAATCAAAGCGGCAGCAGAGTACACGATCCATTTAGGAAATCAAAAAGAAGATTAATGTCTATAAAAACTTACAATGCAATTGGTCTAATGTCGGGTAGTTCGCTCGATGGATTGGATATTGCCTATTGTAAATTTCACCTAGAAAATGAAAATATTTCAGCTTGGGAATTATTGAAAGCTGAGACAATTCCGTTTTCTGAAATGTGGCAAAGTCGATTAGCTCATTTACCAACTCAGGGTGCGTTGATCTATGCCAAAACACATGCTTATTTTGGACATTATATGGGAGAGTTGGTGATTGATTTTATGAGCCGAAATAATGTGATTCCAGATTTTATAGCTTCACATGGTCATACTATTTTTCATCATCCAGATAAAAGAATGACGGCTCAAATTGGAGATGGAGGAGCATTGGCAGCGGTGACTGGATTGACGGTGATTTCTGATTTTCGAACACAAGATATTGCGATTGGGGGAGAAGGGACACCTTTGGCTCCAGTTGCTGATAAATACCTTTTTGAAGGATATGATTTTTATTTAAATATTGGCGGGATTGCAAATGTTAGTTGCAATGTAAATGGAAAAATGATTGCATTCGACATTGGCGGAGCAAATCAAGTTTTTAATGGTTTGGCTGTTTTGATGAATCAAGAATATGATGATGATGGTAAAATAGCAGCAAATGGAGAAGTTGTAAATACATTGTTACAAGAGGTAAATTCAATTGATTATTTTTCTCAAAATTATCCTAAATCATTGGACAATCAATGGGTGGTTCAAAACCTCTTGAAGAAGTATCGAGAGTTTCCAGAATCTGTTGAAAATCGAATGCGAACAGCCGTTGAACAATTGGCAGAACAGACTGTTTCTTCAGTACTACATATTGTTGAAAATGAAGGACTTACGAATAAGAAGTATAGAATGCTTGCAACTGGAGGAGGTGTTTTTAACTCATTTTTGATGCAGCGGATGGAAGAACTTTTTAAAGAGAAAGTTGATCTTGAAATAGTGATTCCTGAAAAGAAAATTATAGGATTTAAAGAAGCGATTCTGATGGCACTTTTGGGTGTTTTGAGAATGGAAAATATTCCGAATTGTTTGGCAAGTGTGACTGGAGCAAGGAGGGATACTATTGGAGGAGCGATTTATGCGCCTGTTCCCTAGAGGAAATAATTTATCAAAAATTTTTTATCAAAGAAGAATTTGCTTTCAAAAAAATAAATGAACTTCAATAAAAAAATATTAGTTACCGGAGGAACTGGATTCTTAGGTTCTTATCTTTTGCGCTACCTCGTGCACAAGGGTTATAACAATATATTTGCAATTCGACGTGCGACTAGTAAAATGGATTTGGTAAAACCGATTGAAGATAAAATTCATTGGGTGGAATGTGATATTTTAGATGTGAAGGGTTTGGAAAAAGTGATGGAAGGAGTGGCGCAAATTTATCATTCAGCGGCAATGGTTTCTTTTGAGGCGAAGCATCGAAAAAGAATGCATCAAATTAATATTCAAGGAACTGCGAATGTGGTGAATTTGGCGTTGGAAAACAATATTGAAAAATTGGTTCATGTCAGTTCGATTGCAGCCCTAGGAAGACGTAAGCGGTTGAAAATTATTAATGAGAAAACGAAGTGGGAGAAAAGTCATTTTAATTCAGAGTATGCAATTTCAAAATATTTATCAGAGCAAGAAGTTTGGCGAGGAATGGCGGAAGGATTACGGGCATGTATTATCAATCCTTCGATTATTTTAGGAGCTGGATTTTGGGAGGAAGGATCGGCTAGTTTTTTTTCCAAAATAAATAAAGGCAATAAGTTTTATGGAGTAGGAGGTACAGGTTTTGTGGATGTGAGAGATGTGAGTCGCCTTATGATTGAGATGATGGAAAGTGATTTATTTGGTGAAAAAGTAATTGCTAATGGAGAAAATATTAGCTATCGGAAAGTGTTTGAAATGATTGCTGATTCTATTAATAAAAAACGACCTAGCATAGCTTTAAGTCCAATGTTGGGAAAATTGGCTTGGCGAGCAGAATGGTTGCGCTCTAAAATTACAGGTTCCTCCGCTTTAGTGACAAAAGAAACTGTCGAAAATTCTTTTAGAACATGGATTTACGAAAATAAAAAATCAATTGACACATTTAACTTCAAATATACTCCACTCGAACAGACGATTATGGAAACAGGCCAATTGTTTCTAGAAACCATCAATAAGGATGAAAAATCGACCTACTTATCTGTAAATCAATTAGTGACGAATTAAATTTCATGTAATTTAAATAACTATTTTTAATCGGGTATTTTTTTTAAAATAAGTCTCTTAAAACTCTTGTTTGGCTGATTTTTTGTATCCTTATAGTTGACGATTATTTCCCCAATTATTAATTTATATCCCTCCCCTTTAAACTAACATTAAAACGTACCAGCCTAAGTCTCCCTACCGATTGTCTGGAATAATTCTAACCAAATGTACATGAGTAACAAAAATTATCTTTTTTTATCCGTTCTACTTACACTAGTTTTTCTTTCATCTTGTAAAAAAGATTCACCGATCTCTTCTAATTCTTTCGAGGAACCAATAGTTGAGGAACCAATCGAAAAATTCAAATTTATTCCACCTTCAAGTCAGCGAAATGGTGATCCAGATGCGGGTTATGAATATCTAGTTTATGGTGATTATATTGATAGTGGAGTGCCAGTAGATTTATTTTTAGGTTTTACAGGACAAGGCTCTAATCGATTAAATCGAGAAGGAGACAATGCTAATATTCGATATTCTGAAACTGCTGTGACTGCACCAAATGGACAACGTGTAGTTACCTCAAATTGCCTCACATGTCATGCTCAAACTTTAAATGGACAATTAGTGATAGGACTTGGAAATGCGGTGGCTGATTACTCAGTCGATCAAGCCACAAATATTAACTTAGTCGATCAAACTTTGACTTTGTTGTATGGTCAAGAATCACCAGAGTGGGAAGCATATGAACCTTATAGCCGAGGAATTCATGCTATAGCTGATGATGTAATTACAGAAGTGAGAGGAGTTAATTCAGCAGATAAATTAGCGGTTACTCTTTCCTCTCATATTAATAAGCATGATTTATCTTGGATAGAGGAACCTCAACTTCCAATATCAGAAGAAGTAATTCCAACAGATGTACCAGCTTGGTGGTTATTGAAAAAGAAAAATTCGATGTTTTATGGCGGTTTAGGTCGTGGAGATTTTGCAAGGATAATGATTGCTTCGAATGGACTAGCAGCATCGGATTCGACCAAGGCGAGAGAAATTGATAATAATTTTGATGATGTGTTAGCTTATATTTTTTCATTGGAAGCGCCTGAATATCCAGAAGGAATTGATGCTTTGAGAGCTTTAGCTGGTGAAAATTTATTTAATGAAAAATGTGCGACTTGTCATGGTTTGTATGGAGCGAATGAATCGTATCCCAACTTATTAGTTTCAGTTGAAGAAGTGGGAACTGATCCATATTTGGTGAGTAGTAATTTTGGATATTCTTATTTTGTGGATTGGTATAATTCCAGTTGGTTTAGCAAAGGCAAAAACGCAGCTTACCTAAGACCAGAAAATGGATACATGGCTCCACCTTTAGATGGAATTTGGGCAACTGCTCCATACTTGCATAATGGTTCAGTACCGACGCTTGACGATTTATTAAATAGTACTCAACGTCCTGATAAATGGAAACGATCATTTGGTACAGCTGCTTCGGAATATGATCATGAAAAAGTAGGTTGGAAATATACGATTGAATCAATTACCGGAAGTTCTTTAATTTATGATACTTCTTTGCCAGGTTACGGAAATCAAGGACATAATTATGGGGATGATTTGATGGAGGAAGAAAGAAAGGATTTGATTGAGTATTTGAAGATGTTGTAACTTTTCAATAATTTTTAACAAAAAAAGCTCATTTGATTTTTACCAAATGAGCTTTTTTTGTTAAAAATTATTGAAAAGAATAAAGTTATTTAATATACGTTTTTAGAGGGTATTTTCGACAACAATAAAAATGTAAAAATATGAGACTACTAGCCTTAGCATTCTTAATCGCGAATGCACTTCCACTTTTCTCTCAAAAAGAACTTTATCTCGGAGTAGATTTGAATCCTCAAATGTTAATTAATAACCAAGGTCTTTATTATGATATTGGAGATGGAAAAACCAAGCAATTGATATTAGATTATGGAATCAAGGTGGGTGGAATTCTTAATAAAAAATGGGATTTATCAATTGGAATTAGTTACCAAAAAAGAAAATCAGAAGAGCATTCTGTTCTATACCCAATTCCAGATTCATTAATAGGAAGATGGTTGATTCCTAAATTATATCTCTTTGAAGATGATCAAATAGAAGGAAATCATTTGTTGTCCACAACTACAGGTTTTTTAAATTTTCCAGTTAATTTAAAATATGTAATTAAGCAAAAAGATAATTATTCTATTTTTACTAGCATAGGTTGGGTTCCTGAACTTGCAAAGTATGGATCAAGAACTATTGAACCTTTTAATACTAGCGAGGATAAAATAATTTCTAAATGGAAAAATTCTAATCCTTTTCTAAAGTGGAAAAGTCATTCAGTAGGAATTGGAATGTATAAAAATTGGACCAATATTCGAAGCAGATTCGCCATCAATCTTTTATCCCGGAATTTTAAATATAATTTAGTTAGAGTTAGTGGAGAAATAGGAGTGGATTATATTTTTTTGAGAAAAAAATAATGAGAGTTTATCTTCTAGTTTTCAACATTTTTTTCAACAAAACAATCTGCCCTGAATGATAAATATCATGTTGAATTACCCCATGGAGCAAAGTGTAGAGCGTAAATTTATGCTCAGGAACCATCTCGTCTAATTTCGAATCATCAATAGTTTTAATGGCCTCCGACAATTCATCCGTACTTTTTTTATACAATTCCAAAGCTGCTTCCCAAGCTTCTTGTGAAAAATCTGTAATTGTCGTCCAATCCTTTTCCGTATTCAAATCAACGATATAAGGCTCATCACCTAGCAAAGTTAAAACGGCATATTCTCGCCAATTAATGAGATGTAAAAGATAATCCCAAATTGAATGACTTTCAGGAATTGGGTGTGAAGCTGCTTCTTCAGCAGATATATTTTGCAAGGTTTCCCAAACAGATTGTCCATGCCATGTCTTGCCATGAGCAGCTGAACGAAACATTTCTATAAGTCTGGAAACTTCTTTTTGCATAAAAAATAAATTTACTCTTCCTCCTCGCTACCCATTTGGTTATCCTTTTCCAATTTATTAAACAAGTCTGCTACTCGATACATTTCATCTATCGTTTCATCGATGTAAAAATTGATATTAGGCATACGACGAACCTTTTTTCTAATACGAGCAGCTAAACCAGCTTTCAACCGATTCGTTTCTCTTTCCATCAACAAAAGAACCGCTTGTTTATTTTCAGTATTAAAAATACTGAGGTAAATTTTAGCTAAACCAAAATCAGCAGTTACTTTTACTTGAGTTACAGTTACCATGATTTCATGTCCATAAATATAACCTCCCAATTCTTGCAGCACCACACTAAATTCTCTTCGAACTAATTCACCCATTTGCTGTTGCCGCTTATTTTCTTTTTTCATTATAATAATTTTAAGTCTTTAGTTTTTTTGTCTAAAAACGGATTTTTGATTTTTCAATAAAACACCTTTAAAAACATTCGAAGGAACGAGTTGTTTTGTTAAAAAATAATAATTTTCGCAAAGATATTCATAACCGAACAGTAAACCAATTTTGAAAGTTCGATAAACCTCTTTTTATTTGCATTAAATAGGAGTCCAGGATGGGAATATCGAATATCGAACAAGGAATTAAGAAATGAGAAGTTTGACGAAATTTCGCATGGATTAAACAAGTATCTTCATACTTCGAAATTGGACATTCCTTGTTCGATATTCGATATTCCCAGTCTCCTCAAAAAATATTTATGAGTAATCTTCGCAATACATTAGATAGTCCAATTGAATACCTCAAAGGCGTAGGTCCTGTGAAGGGAGATATGCTTAAAAAAGAATTGGGGATTCACACTTTTGGAGATTTATTGCGATCCTTTCCTTTCCGATATGTGGACAAAACTAAGTTTCACAAAATCCGAGATATCAATAATGAAAGTAATGCGGTACAACTCAAAGGAGTGCTTCGTCGCTTGGAAACGAAAGGAGATGGACGAGCGAAAAGATTAGTCGGACGATTTCGAGATGATACAGGTGTGATCGAATTAGTTTGGTTCAAAGGTGTTTACTTTTTGGAAAAAAACTTGACGATAGGGAAGGAGTATGTGGTGTATGGAAAAGTAAATTCCTTTCGAGGACAAGTGAATATTCCACATCCTGAAATTGAAGAGTTAACTGTTGATACTGCGAACAAAGCAAGTTCCTTTGCCCCAGTTTATCCAAGTACAGATAAATTAAATGCAAAAGGTTTAGATGCCAAAGGTCGCCGAAAATTGATGATGACTTTGATGGAGAAAATTGCTCCGTCAGACTTACCCGAAAACTTACCAGATTATATTTTAGCAAAATTTAAATTCCCTCCACACTTCAAAGCGTTGGTCGATATTCATTTTCCAAAAACGCAAAGAGACCTAGATCGAGCAACTAGTCGATTGAAATTTGAAGAGTTATTTTTTTTACAATTAAGACTTTTGCAAATCCGAAGGAGGAGAAAAGATTCAGTTCGAGGACATGTGTTTGGAACGATTGGGGAAAAATTCAATCGGTTCTTTAAGGAAAAACTTCCCTTCGAATTAACGGGTGCACAGAAACGAGTTTTAAAAGAAATTCGAAAAGATTTAGGAACTGGAGTGCAGATGAACCGCTTGCTTCAAGGAGATGTTGGAAGTGGGAAAACGATGGTGGGTTTGATGTCAATGTTGATGGCTTTGGATAATGGTTTTCAAGCATGTCTGATGGCACCAACTGAAATTTTAGCTCGTCAACATGAAATTGGAATTACAGAATATGTTGAAGACTTGGATATCAAAGTTGGTTTTCTTTCAGGAACGGTAAAAGGAAAAAAACGAGTAAAATTGCTCGAAGAATTAGCGGCTGGTGAAATCGATATTTTGATTGGAACCCACGCGCTCATCGAAGATCCTGTAATTTTCAAAAACCTAGGTTTAGCAATTACCGATGAACAACATCGGTTTGGAGTAAAGCAACGAGCTAAGCTTTGGGCAAAAAGTCAACCATATCCGCCACATATTTTAGTGATGACTGCCACGCCAATTCCAAGGACTTTAGCGATGACATTGTATGGTGATTTGGACGTGTCTGTGATTGATGAATTGCCTCCAGGAAGAAAACAAGTGACGACTGTTCATCGAACAGAAAATCATCGAATGCGAGTCTTTGGTTTTATGCGAGAACAAATTCATTTGGGGCGACAAGTTTATATGGTTTTTCCATTGATTAAAGAATCTGAGAAGTTGGATTTAAAAAATTTAGAGGAAGGTTACGAAGTTGTTTCAAGAGAATTCCCAATTCCAAAATATCAAGTGAGTATCGTTCATGGAAAAATGAAGGCCAAGGATAAACAATTTGAAATGGATCGATTCGTGAAAGGCGAAACTCAAATTATGATTGCCACAACGGTAATTGAAGTTGGTGTAAATGTTCCCAACGCCTCGGTGATGGTGATTGAAAATACCGAACGATTTGGATTGTCTCAATTGCATCAGTTGCGTGGTCGAGTCGGTCGAGGAGCGGATAAAAGTTACTGTATTTTGATGTCGAGTTTTAAATTGACGACAGAAGGTCGAGAGCGAATTCAAACGATGGTAAATACGAGTAATGGTTTTGAAATTGCGGAAGCTGATTTGCGATTACGTGGCCCTGGTAATATTGAGGGGACGCAGCAAAGTGGGATTCTTAATTTTAGAATCGCGGACTTGGCGAGGGATGGAAGAATTTTGCAAACGGCTAGAGAATTGGCTGCGAGGATTTTGGATGATGATCCTCAATTCGCAAGACCGGAGCATGCGAGGTTGAGATTATTTTATGATAAAAATGCGAAGCAATTTAGAGTGTGGAGTAGAATAAGTTAAGAAAAAATTGAAGAAAAAGTTCGGCCATAATTATTTTAAGAAATAAAAAGATACTAAAGAATTCTTCTTATAATTACATTCCATTAATTTCCTTATACATTTTCAATTAAGCATTAGAAGGGCTTTTTATCTGAAATCTATCAGTTGTTATTCAGCTGATATAGGTTCATTTATATATATCTATAATTATTTTATTGTTTTATTCACTTCAAAACGAACAAATGAAAAAGAAAAAACAAGCAGTACTGCTCATCCACGGAATTGGAGAACAAAGGCCAATGGATACTCTAAGAGGTTTTGTTAAAGCGGTTTGGGAAACAGACAAAAAAGTACAGGATGAATATGCCAAGCCAGGAACTTGGAGTATACCTGATACTATTTCGGATAGTTATGAATTACGTTGCTTGACTACTTCTCAAAATAAAAATGGAGTTTTAACAGATTTCTATGAATACTATTGGGCTCACTTGATGGAAGGAAATAAGATCAGTCATGTAACTGCTTGGCTAAAAAGAATTCTCTTTAAAACTCCATGGAAATTACCAAAGCCGTTAAGGCCGATATGGTATTTCTTGTTCTTTTCAGGCTTGGTGATTCTGTATTTAGTATTTAATAATACATTGCCAGAAGGAGCTCAAATTACCAAAACCCCAAGCTGGTATTCTACTGTTTTTGGTTTAGTTTTAATTCCAATTATCGTTGCAATTTTCTCAGATATAGTTGGAGATGCTGCTCGTTATTTGGATCCTAGCCCAAAGAATATAAAACGAAGACAAGAAATACGATCAAAAGGAATTGATC
>CAJQQY010000061.1 GCA_905480595.1 uncultured Saprospiraceae bacterium
TGGATCTTCGATATCTTCATCAATTAAAAATGAAGATGTTGATGTACAACCATTAGCTAAATCTTGAATATTTAATTCAACCTCTATAGAGGTCGAAACCTCAAGAGTAGGATCTGTTCCTAAAATATCTCCCGTTGCAACATTTACCCATTGGTAAGCTAGTGTTCCTCCAGCAGTAGAACTCAATCCATCTACCATAACAGTTTCATTATCACAAGTCAAAATTCCATCACTAGAAATTACAGCTACTGGAGCATCGGCAGATTGATCAATAACAACTTGTGCACTTACTGTCGTACATCCATTATCTGTATTAGTTACAATCAATTCATACGTTCCTTCTGAAATGATATCATAAGAAATTGTATTAGCACCAGCTATTGCTGTAGGTATACCTCCAATCATTTCATACCATTGGTAAGTGAAATTAGCACCGATACTTGAACTAGTTCCATCCAAAGTTATGGTTGGATTCGTA
The DNA here is from genome assembly GCA_905480595.1 of uncultured Saprospiraceae bacterium. Classification (GTDB taxonomy): domain Bacteria; phylum Bacteroidota; class Bacteroidia; order Chitinophagales; family Saprospiraceae; genus CAJQQY01. Next base: position 479 of record CAJQQY010000061.1, read on the forward strand.
CAAGTTAATGTTGCAATATTTGAAGTTGCAATTGCCATCGGAGTTTCGATCGATTGAGTTACAGTTACTGGTTCTGTACTTACACATCCATTATCAGCATTAGTTATCGTTAAAATATAAGTTCCAGGATCCATTGTCGTGTACATTATATCTGTACTTAAAACATTCATTGGATCTGTATCTAATGTCCAAGTATAACTGAAATTTGCTCCTGTATCAGATCCTGTTCCATCAAGTGTTGTTTGAGTAGTGATACAATCTAAAGCTCCATTACTTGATGCACTTGCTGCAATAGTAGGATCTTGTGTTGTATTTAGAACTGTAACATCCATTTGAGAACTACAACCATTCTGATTATCTGTTACTACGATTGTAACTGTTCCATCATTTGCCGTTGAAAATGTAGGCATCGTATCTAAAACAGTTGCATTAAATATCCATTCGTAAGAAAGATCAGTACTGAATGATGACGTTATAATACTTGTTAACTGTGCCTCCATATTGTTACAATCAATATTATTTAATGCAGATGCATCAAATACTGGTGCTTCAATATTTTCAGGAACAGTTACCGACTGAGTTGATGTACAACCATTATCCGTATTAGTTACGACAAGGATATAATCACCCGAAGTACCTGTCATTAAAGTATTCGCAGTTTCATTTCCTGGTAAATTAACTCCACCAGCATCTTGCCATTGGTAAGTAATGTTATTACCACTTGCAGAGTTTGTAGCATTTACTGTTACCATAGTATTTGCACAATCAATAATTGGTGCAGTTGCAATATCAATAAATGGAGGATCAATATCTTCACTCAATTGAACAGTTGCAGAAGAACTACAGCCATTTCCATTATCAGTCACTACAAATGTGTATTCACCTGGTATTGTAGTAGTGTAATCAGGGTCAGTAACACTTAAAGTAGTTCCTTCAAAGAACCATTCAACAGAAACTGTTCCTCCTGTATTTGAAGAAGCTGTCCCTTGTAATGTTGAAGATGAGTTATTACAATCTAAATTAACAACTGGCTGAATTGAAACATTTGGTAAACCTGCATCTGCAGCAACAGTTACTGTTGTCTGATCAGTACATCCATTATCACAATTTGTTACCACTAAGATAAAATCACCAGCACTTGATGCATCATATATAGGATCTGTTCCTACTACACTTCCATTACTTGACCATTCGTAAATAAGACAATTTCCAGTAGAAGAACTACCATCTAATGCCAATGAAGAAATTGAACAAGAAAGTAATCCATTATTTCCTGCTACTGCTGAAGCTGTAGGTGTAAAATTATCTAAGATTACAGTAATTACTGAAGATGTAACATCACATCCGTTATCATTATCTGTAACTAATAAAGTATAATCACCTGCAACAGATACATCGATAATTGCTGTATTTCCACCAACTGGTGTTGTTCCACCAATAAACCATTGGTATGATATATTATTTCCAGAAGAAGAAGCTGAACCATCTAAAGTTACAGATGATACACTACAAGTTAAATTATTCGCTGGAGCTACAGAAGCTGTTGGCCCTGATGCATCTTGTAAAACAGTAACGGTAGTTGAACCTTCACAACCTGTGCTAGCATCTACTAATGTTAAAGTATATGTTCCTGGTGTACTTACATCTAATGTTGTACCTGATCCTGTTTCTGGCCCTGTCCAAGTATACGTTGGACTAGAAGATCCAGATGAACCAGAAACATTTAATGTAGCAGAAGTTTGAGTACATGTTAATTCATTACTTACACTTGCAGTAACTGTTACTGTAGTAGTGTTATCAATAACGATAACTTCCTCTGTATCTGTACAACCATTATCCATATTTGTAACAGTCAATGTATAAGTACCTGCATCCGTAGCATTTAATGTTGCTCCTGATCCAGTTGTTGGACCAGTCCAAGCATAAGCTAAGTTAGTACCAGTTGAACTACTTCCATCTAAAGTTGTACTCGTATTATTACAGTCAATTGCAGTTGGAACAGCAATTGCTGCTACAGGAGCAATTATATCTTGAACTACAGTTACATCTGAAGTAGATGTACATCCATTATCTGTATTGGTAATTGTTAAAGTATAAACTCCTGGAGTTGTAACGTTATTTGGATCAGTAGCTGACCAACTTGCAGTTATGTTTCCACCAGTTGAAGAACCAGCTGTACTCAATACTACACTTGTGTTATTACAATTTAATTCACCACTTACTCCTGCTATCGCTACGGGGGCATTAGTATCACTAGTTACGTCAGCAATAAAATCATCAGTACATCCTGTAATTGCATCAGTAATTGTTAACGTTATTGATCCAGCAGTATTTGCAGTAATAGTCTGTCCATTCATTCCATTTGACCAAGTATAAATTGGATTACTTGACCCTGTAACATTGATTGCAGATAAAGTAACTGAACCATTATCACAAGTAATTTGTCCTTGTACATCGATATCTGCTGTAACAGTAGTTGAGTTATCATCTACTACTACTGATACTTCATCAGTACAACCGTTACTAATATTTGTAACAGTTAATGTATAAGGTCCTCCCCCCATACTCGTTGCAGTAGCAGTAGTTTCTCCTGTTGACCATAAATAAGTTACTCCACTACTTGATCCACTTCCATCTAATGTAATTGTTGGATTATCACAATCAATTGCTGCTGGTGCAGCAATATTTGCAGTTGGTGCAGTATCATCCTGGGTAATAGTTACCTCTTGTGTTGTTGTACATCCATTTGCACTTAAAACGGTCAACGTATAAGTTCCTGGCATGTTTACTGTTGGATTGGATCCTGTTGGATTCCCCGGTCCTTCCCATGTATAAGTACCTGGATCTGAACCTGTAGGGTCTAAGGTAGCTGTTGTAGCATTACAATCTAAATTATTAGAAGCAGAAGCTACAGCTACAGGTGGAGTGATATCTCCAGTTATTGTTACACATTCCGTAGAAGAGATACAGCTTGTAGCTAAATCGATCATAAAGAAACAATAGGTCCCTGGCTCAGTTGCTTCAGGGAATTGATCAGACATACTATAACCATTCGGTCCAACCCACGAATAAGCATATATACTTGTATTCGAAGATCCAGACCCTCCTAAAGTAAAGCTATCATTTACACAATCAATCACACCACCTAATCCTGGGTCAGCAGTAGGAGGCGTTGTATTTTCATTTACTGTTACTGAAAAGGTAGGAGAAATACATGTTACTCCATCTACAGTTTGCGAAGCATATACTGTATAAACACCTCCACATGACACATCAATCATAGGTCCGTTTGGAAAATTCGTTGGGGAAAAACATGGTCCTGACCAAATGTATGAAATACTTGGATCTGTATCAGTCACTACTGCTGATACTGTAATTGGAGTATAAGAACAATCAATCTCATCAGTTACTGGGAAAATTCCAGTTTGGGGATCTAATACAGTTAAGTCTAATGTAACTGTACTATCACATTCGTAGTAATTAGTTAATAAATTATATACAAAGGTTCCAGTTGACGTTTCACCTGTTGATGAAGTTTCTCCTTGACAAATAACTTCACTTAAATCTGTTGTCGCTTCAACTCCCACTTCAACATATACTAAAGTTTCTATTAAACAACCTTGTGCATTAGCAATATCCATATTAACAAATGGAGTTCCATTACTCGCTGTTGAGTAAACTGTATTCCCATAAGTTGCCGTTTCTCCAGGACACAATATAAAAAGTTGATCTGGCCCGGTAGGCGATGGCCCTTGAGTAACTGTATATGATGAAGGATCTCCAAATTCACATCCGTTAGTTGGTGTTGCTGTAATCATTCCTGTAGCTCCGATACCTCCAATGAACCCTGTAAAGTCTATAGTGATACATTGTCCATCATCAGCTCCAACAATAACAGCACCTGCTGGAATTGTCCATTCATAAAATGCTGCACCAGCAGATGCTGCTGCACAATAAGTCACAGAAGATGCTCCTGGACAAAATACAAGATCCCCTGAAATTGCTCCCGCTGGATCTGGTACAGGAGGAGTAGTACTTCCACTTGTTACCTCAATCGTATAATCACACATATCTCCTGAGAAACCATCTGTCATCAAATAATAAACATTTCCTACAGTTAGATTTGTCATCGTCAATGTCTCTGTGGATCCTGGTGAGATCTCATAAAGACAGTTAGATGCAGAAGTCCATGGAGCTCCACACATACTATATACCTGTGCTTGAAGTCCAGTTCCTGATCCAGTACCTCCACAGGCACCTACAATAAAATCAAGAGTAATATTTGCAGAACCTGCTACAAATGCAAACCATTGATTATTTTGTACAGAACCACAAAAAGTACTTGGTTGATCTGCAGCATTTGCTCCACCTGTTGTGGTACAATAACCATCCAAGTCACATATTACAGGTGCTGAAGCACAAGTCAATGCTGGTGGAAATGGAATATTACATTGAGCATTTAAACCCAAATAAGTTAAAGAAAAGAATAATGCGAGAAGTATTTGTTTTTTCATACCCGGGGCATTTTTTTTTTTGGTTAATATTAAATGTTTGCTTTACACGATAATCAATATGAATTGATTACCCTTTAGTTTTAGATTTCTTAAATATCTCTGGTAAGAGTATTCGTTTAGCTTAATGTTTTTTATTTTGTATTTTTTGCTACTGCTTTATTTTAATCAGCCGAAATTAAGGAATTTCAAAAAAATTCCTTAATTCTTCATATAAAAAAAGAAATAAAGTAATGCTTAAGACTCTTTCTTGAAGCCTATCCTGTGGCTTTACTTTTTACTTTTTACTTTTTATCGAAAACCTATGTTTTCAAAGGCTTTTGGAACAATCAGGATATCATAAAAATGAGTCTGATTTCTTAGGGAAGGGCGTAATATCTGTTTTGACAATAAGCTTACAGAAAATTAGAGCCTCCAAAGTAATATTTTGCTGCCTATAGTTGTAATATCTTTTCTATTCATTTTCCACAATTACACCCACGCAAAACTTTACATTTATAAAGTACTGTATGTCAATACTTTATAAAAAATGGATTTAATTTTTCCAAAAAAAATAAACTCTTAAACTCTTATTTTTTTTGAAAAAAAAGTATCTAAAATTGGAAATTAAATGGGTTTCTATATTCGGATAACAAAAAAAAGTAATAAAACTGATTTACAAAAATCATAAATACAGTTTTTTTTGCAAAAACTGAGGTTTTTGAGAAGGCTATATTATAAATTTTCTTGAAGTTGTGAAAAAGATAAAGAGGGAAATAAATAATGTTCTTTTTCAAATAAGGAGGGAAAACTTGTCCTTTTGCATTCGTAAGATAAGGCAATAATAATTAAGATGAAAGACCAAACGCCCGTTTCAATTACATATTTAATTTTGAAATGCTATTTCTACCCAATTCATTTAGAGCTTATTTAAACCATTAATTATCTCTATCTATTTCAAAAGCAAATCCCCTTTAACTATTTCCGTTTCCCCATTGGTATATTTTATTTTTGCAAAAAATACAAAAACCGCTGGGTTCATTTTTTCTCCATTAAAGAATCCATTCCAGCCCATAGATGGATCATTTGGTTGGAAGTTATTTTTTTCAAATACCAAATCTCCCCATCGACTAAAAATTTGGAAGTTTTCAATTTCTTCGACTCCAAGTCCTCCGTAGATCATAAATAAATCATTATATCCATCGCCATTTGGAGAAAATGCATTTGGAATAAAAATTCGTTTCTTATTATTTACATAAACTATAATCTCATCTTCGGTCGTACACCCATTTTCATTCATTAAAAATACTCCGTAACCTGAAGTATATAAAGGTGATATCTCCTGCTCTAAACAATCTTCACATTCTAAACTATCAATATTCGTCCAGCTCACCGTGTCAAGATCAAAAGAAGAAATATTGGTCACGGCTTGCAGAACTGTGCTTTCTCCTAATTCCAAAAATATATCATCTCCCAAATCAACCATTACTTCTGCAGGCTCCAATATTTCAATGATTGAGCTCCACTCACAACCTGAAGCATCTTGAATTGTAATCGAATAATTGCCAGCTGGTAAATTAGAAAAAAGAGGATATTCGGTAAACGTATTTCCATTAATCGAATACATATAAGGCTCCTCCCCTCCGATCACTTGGGTCACCTCAATACTTCCATTATAATCACCAAAACACAAAGGTGAAATGATGTCTAATTCCACATCTTGAGGCACATCCAAATCTTCAGTAACAATTGCAACGGAAGTTGCTATACAACCATTAATTTGATTCGTAACAGTCAACACGTAGGTTCCAAATGCATCTACTATTGGTTGTAACGTAGTTGCTCCAACCTTAACGTTTCCATCCATGGTAGTCCACAAATAAGTAAATTCTGCTCCCTGCGACCCATCTCCTTGAAGCATTTTTTCGGTTTGGATACAATCAAATTCATAGTTTCCTCCAGCATCTGCAAAAGGTTCTTCAATATTTTGATAAACAGTTACCGCTGCAGATGCCATACATCCATTTTCAGTATTTAAAACAGTTAAAATATAACCTCCAAATTCATCAACGGTACACTCTAAATCTGTCTCACCTGAAACGATATTTCCTAAGGTATGCGTCCATAAGTATTCAAACTCATTTCCTATCGAAGATCCACTCCCTGAAACTGTTACTAACGTGTCTAAGCAAGTCAAGGTATCCGGTTCTAAAATTTGTACAATGGGTAATTCAAAATCATCTGTAATTTGAATCATTTCTGTTGCAGTACAACCGTTTATTTCATTGGTCAAAATTAATTGATAATCACCCTCCAAATTAACCTCTGGATTCTCATCAGTATTTCCTGTAGTAATATTTCCATTAAGGGTACTCCATTCAAAACTCACATTTCCAATAGGAGTAGAACTACTTGCATCGAGTACAATACTACTCACATTACAATTCAATATTAGTCCGCCTATCGCATTTATTTCAACTTCTGGAAGTGTAATATTTTCCAAAATTTCTACGGAATCAAAAGACGTACACATATTGTTATTATTGGTGACTTCTATTTGATACATTCCCAATTCATCAACTTGTGGATTCAATAAATTTATTCCACTAATAATATTTCCAACATCAGTTGACCACTCATATGCAAACTCATTCCCCACAGATGATCCATTCCCTGAAAGCGTTAAAATCGTATCTAGACAAGTTAATGTCATGGTCATTCCAGCTTCTGAGATTGGTAAAAGAGTATCTTGCACTACTTCCACTATATCATTAGAGGTGCAACCATTTTCATTATTAGTCACTTCCAATACATATTGTCCTCCGTCACTAACTTGTGGATTTAAAGATATTTCCCCAAAATCAATATTACCATTATTTGTACTCCATAAATAACTATAAATCACCCCACTAGATGAGTTAACTGCAGATAAGGTAGTTGTTCCAACTGCACAATTCAAAGTATCAGGCAAATCAATAATAGCAATAGGTTCGATTACATCTTGAGTTATTTGCACTTGACTAGTTGACGTGCACATATTGTTATTATTTGTAACAATCAACTCATAATCACCTAGTAAATTTATATCTGGGAAAAGTGAATTCGCCCCATTTTCAATATTTCCATTTGAAGTTTGCCATTGATATGAAAAGTCATTCCCACTTGATGAGTTACTGCCATCCAAAATTAAAACAGTATCGATGCAAGTTAACTCCATGGTATTTCCTGCATTAGAAATTGGAGCAAGCGTATCTTGTAACACCGTAATTATTTCATAAGAAGAACATCCATTTTGAGTATTTAAAATAGTTAACTCGTAATCTCCTCCATCATCAATTTGAGGAGAAAGTGAATTTATTCCATTTACGAAATTTCCATTTGAAGTTTGCCATTGAGTCGTGAAGTCATTTCCAGACGAAGAAGCATTGGCATCTAATTCAAACTCTGTCAAATCACAATTTAATATCTCCGCAGGTTCGATTATAATAGTTGGAGCAATAGTATCAATTTCAATTAATATTTGATTGCTGGCTTCGCAAAAATTTTGTGTATTTAAGATAGTTAATTCATAAGTTCCAGCCTCGTCAATTTGGGGGAAAAGTGAAGTCTGATCACCAATAATATTTCCATCACTAGTTGTCCATTCAGAAGTGAAATTATTACCCATAGATGAACCTAATCCATTCAAAAACAACATGATATTTGCGCAAGTCAAATCAAATGGAAATCCAACATCTACTATTGGTAAAATCGTATCAATTTCTATCAAAACAGAAGAGGTGGCGGTACATCCATTTTCAGAATCTGTCACCAATAAATCATAGGTTCCATTTTCATCAATTAAAGGTTGTACTTCATCAAATCCACTTACAATATTTCCATCTCCAGTTGTCCACTCGTAAGTAAAATTGCTGCCTATTGAAGAAGCACTTCCATCCAAATTCAAACTAGTTATTAAGCAATTTAAAGTATCAGTAATTCCCGCATCTGCAATTGGATCGGTATTATTAATTTCTACGACAACACTTCCAAAGGCAATTTCATTCGTCAACGTATCTGTCAAAACAAGTTGATAAGTTCCTGGTAAATTCACATTAACCGTAGGCAAATTATTAACTCCAACAATATTTCCGTCGCCAGTTGTCCATTCATATTTTATGGTTCCCCAATTCGAAGATGCACTTCCATCTAGAGTGATTTGAGTAACTGAACATGTCAAAGCATCGGGTAAATCAATCGTCACAATAGGGGCACAATTAACTGCATTGACCACAACTTCATCTATTGCTGTACATCCATTCAGCGTATTTTCTACAGTTAAAAAATAATTTCCACCATTCGTAATTTCAGGTGAAAGAGAATTGGTTCCTGCTTGAATATTTCCATTTGAAGTTGTCCATAAATAAGAAAATCCTAATCCCATCGAAGAACCACTTCCATCTAAGTTTAAACTTCCTATCCCACAATCAATCTGAGTATCCATTCCTGCATTTGCAGTAGGTGCAGTAAAGTTTGAATTAATAAAAACAATAGATGTATCTGAGCATCCATTTAAGGAATCAAAAACGATCAATTGGTAATTTCCTAAAGAATCGACTTCGGGAGTCAAGGAATTCCCCCCATTTAAAATGTTTCCATCGAACGTCGTCCATTCATAATTAAAATTATTTCCTAGTGAAGAAGCCGTTCCGTCTAAAGTCAAAATGGGATCAATGCAAGTCAAAACATCCGTCATCCCTGCATCTGCATTTGGAGCAATAAAATTCTCGGAAACTATCATTGAACTTTGAGTAAAACAACCATTTGTTGTGTCAGTTACTTCTAAAATATAAGTGCCTATTGAATCAATCATAGGACTCAATGTAGAATCTCCTGAAACAATATTTCCATCAGAAG
>CAJQQY010000062.1 GCA_905480595.1 uncultured Saprospiraceae bacterium
TTCTCTTAATTTTTTTTAGTATAAAACTGGACTCAGGAGAGTCCAACTACTTGAAAAATTATTATCTTGCAAGCAAAACGAAAACCAATGTCAAAAAAAAAATCTAAACCATCCTCTCCTAAAAAAACAAAATCTATCTCATCCAATTATCAAAATAATTGGTTGGTTCCGATTGGGGTTTTTATTTTTGCATTCCTTCTTTATGCTAATACCATCAATCATGGGTTTGTTTTAGATGATGATTTAGTCTGCAATAAAAATGGGTTTGTGCAAGAAGGAATTGGAGGAATAAAAGACATTTTCACGCACTCATGGTACTATGGATTTTCAAGCTCAGATGATCGATATTATCGTCCAATGATGTTAGCAGGTTTTGCCATTGAGAAACAGTTTTTTGGAAACAGTCCCTCCGTTTATCATTTTTTTAATGTGCTTGAATATGCATTGGGTTGTATGTTTTTATTTTTTACTCTACGGCTTTTATTTGAAAAAAAATACTTCCTCCCGACTATTGCAGCGACACTATTTTTCGCAGCCCATCCATTACACACAGAGGTGGTTGCCAATATCAAAAGTCGAGATGAGATTTATGCATTTTTAGGAATGCTTGGAGTGATTTATTCCATCGTTCAATACAATCGAAAAGAAGATCTAAAGTTTTTATTTTTTGCTTTAGCAAGTTATTTTTTTGCGATACTTTCGAAAGAAGCTGCACTTTCAATTTTAGGGCTAGTACCGTTAGTTTTATACTTTTTCACAAAAACTTCTTCAAAAAAAATCATCATCCAAACTGGTTCGTTTGGAATAATTGCAGCTATTTATTTTGCTATCCGAATGGGAATAATTGATCCTGACCCAACTCCCTTTGAAACCATTGACAATAGTCTTTTTGCCATTGATAGTTTCTGGGCACAGCGAGTAACTGCCATCGGAATGTTGGGTAAATATTTTCAATTATTAGTTTTCCCTCATCCTTTAAGTTTTGATTATTCCTTTAATACTTTTCCAGAATTAAGTTGGACGAATTGGAAAGTGCTCGGTAGTCTCGCCGCTTCAGGAGGACTTATCTATTTGACTATCAAAGGATTACGAAGCAAAAGCATTTACTCTTTTGCCATCTTACTTTTTGCAATCACCTTTGCAATTACGAGTAATATTTTCTTTTCCATCGGAGCTACGTTTGCAGAACGGTTTATGTTTATTCCACTTTTAGGATTTTGTGTAGCAGTAAGTTTCTTGTTAAAAGAGTTTTTATTAAAAGAAAAAAATCAATCACCAACAGTCTTTTACGGAATCATTGGAGTAATGTTATTACTCTATTCTGCGAAAACATTTACTCGAAATGCAGCATGGGAAAGTGATGATACACTCTATGAAACTGGTATTGTCACCGCTCCAAATAGTTCTCGAACTCAAAGCTTTTATGGTGTAACTCAATATCGAAAAGCACTCGCAGAAGCAAATCCAACTAAGAAAAAAGAATTACTCAATACTGCTGTAAAATATTTAAAAATGAGTACTGAAACCTATCCAGGATTTACAGAAACTTATCATCACTTAGCATTAGTTTATGAAGCCCAAAACAACACCCCACTTGCTATTGAGGCTTATAAAACCGCTATTGAAACTAACACAGAATATTTCCCTGGGATGACCAACTTGGGCGTTCTTTTTTATAAATTAAAAAATTATACTCAGGCTGAAAAATATTTAAAACAATCTTTACTCTTCGCTCCTAACAATGTAATTACAAATCGCTCTTTAGGCATGACTTATAAGGAGATGAATCGATTTAATGATGCAGAAATTTATTTTAAAAATGCTTTGGATGCTCAATATAATGATACGCATCTTTTTGATTTGGTGGAGCTGTATAAGGCGATGGGTGATATTGAAACGGCGATTTTTTATGATAAAAAGATTAAAGAGTATCGGGGGGAGTCCGTGAAGTAGGATGAAACGAATCGAGCGGATTTTTTCGAACTATAGTAACCTTATAATCCATACAATTCATGTCATCCGTTTTAAAAAAATTATTCTTCTTTTTTCTCTGTTTCTGTTTTCAAAAAATAGTTTAATAATTTCGTAGTAGCAGATTTCCCTACTACTTCTTCTATCTCACTTGGCAAGGCAACTTTGATTTTTTTGACAGATTTAAAATGTGATAATAATTTTTGAGCAGTCTTCTCCCCTATTCCTTCAACATTAGTCAACTCTGTTCCAAGCGCATTTTTCGATCGTAAATCTCTGTGAAAAGTAATCGCAAATCTGTGTGCTTCATTCCTTGCTTGTTGGATAACTTTTAGCGATTCAGATTTTTTATTGATGTACAATGGAATTGGATCGTTTGGAAAAAATATCTCTTCCAATCGTTTTGCAATACCAATCAAAGTAACTTTTTCCAAGATTCCAAGCTCTTCCATTATTCTTGTTGCTGAACTTAATTGTCCTTTTCCACCATCAATAATAATTAGATCTGGCAACGGTTGATTTTCTTTTATCAAACGAGAATAACGTCGTCGAACCACCTCTTCCATCGAAGCAAAATCATCTGGTCCTTCGACAGTTTTAATTTTAAATTTTCGATAATCACGCTTGGAAGGTTTTGCATTTTTAAAAACCACGCAGGATGCAACTGGGTTTGTTCCTTGAATATTTGAGTTATCAAAACACTCAATATGTAATGGTGGTCGATCCATTTGTAAATCTTCTTGCATCGTTTTTAGAATACGTTCGGCAGGCGTTTGTTTGTTGGTTCGAGAAACTTCTTGCTTGCGTTTTTGAAGTAAAAAATATTTTACATTCTTTCTCGATAGATCGAGGAGTTTCTTTTTATCTCCAATTTTTGGAAGTGTAATTAGCAATTCATCCTCAATCAAATTGATCTCTTTTTCCAAAATAATTTCCTCCGCATTACTTTTAAATTTTTTTCGCAATTCATCAATTCCATATGCCAGTAATTCTTCTTCATCGTCGTCTAGGTTCATTGTCATTTCCAAAGTGTAGGAATGAATGATTGAACCATCTACAATTTTTAGATAGTTAACGAAAGCCTCTTTTTCATCTGAAGTAATCGTAAAAACATCCACATTTCGTATCGTTGTGCTCACCACCGTGGATTTGCCTTGATAATCTTCGAAGGCAGATAATTTCTCTTTCGCTTGCTGTGCTTTTTCAAATTTCATCTCTTCGGCATATCGCATCATTTCAGATTTCAAATAGGTTTTCACCACTCCAAGATGACCTCGAAGAATATTTTTTATCTGTTCTATTTTGACATTGTACTCTTCCTCTGATTCATAACCTACGCAAGGTCCCAAACAGTTTTTGATATGATATTCTAAGCAGACTTTAAATTTTCCTTTTTCAATATTTGACTGAGAAAGTGGCAAGGTACAAGTTCGAAGAGGAAACAAGTTTTTCACCAAATCCAAAATTACCCCAACTTGATATTTTGAAACATACGGCCCAAAATAAGTCGAACCATCTTTGATTACTCGTCGAGTCAAAAATACTCGAGGGAATCTTTCTTTTTTAATGCAGATGTATGAGTACGATTTTCCATCCTTCAACATCACATTGTAACGAGGTTGGTATTTTTTGATGAGTGTACTTTCGAGCAGAAGCGCGTCGTGTTCTGTTTCGACGATGGTGTATTCGATGTGATCTGCTTTTTTGACGAGGACTTTTGTTTTGGCAAGACGATCTCTTCGCTCTCCAAAATAGGACGATAATCTAGCTTTCAGGTTTTTTGCCTTACCCACGTAAAGTATCTTTTCGTTGGGGTCAACAAATTTATAAACCCCTGGTTGCTTGGGAAGTGTATGAGCTATTTTTTTATAATCGTCTGTAGTCATTTATTTTTTCTAAAAATCGTTAATACAATGTTATGCTAAAAACAAACTTTATAAAACCTAAACTTAATATTAAATTCTTCGGTGAAACAAGATTTCAGGTTTGATTGTTTTTGGAAATATCTAGTTCTTTTTTAGAAATAAGAATGCTAAAAAGAAGTGATAGAAAATAAAAACGGTGACACCGCACAAAGCGATGACACCGTTAGTTTTATTTTTTTTTAGAACAACTCGCCTTGTCCGTTATCTTTTTTACCCACATCAAATTCTATCGAATCTCCTGGCGAAAGTTTTTCTTTATTACTCGCATCAACTTCTTTCACACTTGTCAATCTTTGATCACTCAATTTATTTCCAAGTGCTTTCCAGCCTTTGACATCGATAAATTCTGCTAAGTTCACTTCGCCTGTCATCTTTTTCGATTTCACTTTATAACCATATTCGATCCGTGGATTTTCTTTGACAGAAGCGAACAGTAATTTTGTTGATTTATGATCAGTCATAAAATTGAAAACTTGATTATTCGAGGTTGTTTCAATATTGAATCGTTTGACCATTGTCCACTTCTTATTGCCATCATAGTAAACTGCGCTGACAACCAATGCTGGATCTAATTTTCCAATATGCAATAATTCCTTCGGCTCAAATCGCTTAGTCATATCAAAATCAACTACCTCATATGTTCCATTTTTATACAACGCAAAAATAGAATCTCCTGTATCAAAATCTCCAAGGAAGGTTCCTCGCTCTTCCGCATTCAATCTTCCGCTAACTTGATCCATCCATAATTTCTGAGCTCCTAAACTGGATTTTCCAATTTCTTTTTGAGTTACTTTTCGAATTGGATATTTAGTAACGATATTTCCACCAGCACCTCTCCCCTTGATTTCTAATTCGTCAAAATAGTAATCAAAAATCTTTTTGTGTGCAGAGCATCCTTGCGATAATTGAACCGTTACAATTTCTGATTCGCCATTTGGATTGGCCGTCATGTAATGAACTTTCGAACCTTTCGCTCCTTTTGTCAAATCATATTCACGATCTCGAGTGATTCCAGTAACATGAAATCGTTTTGCCATCGAACGTCCAGTTTTTGCATCAACATAAATCATATTGTAGGTAGTTCGCTCATCTCCTTTTTTCCAAACTGCCACATGCAAAATATCTTTTCCCATAAAAATCTTATCAGAAATACGACTCACTTTTAGCACTCCATCTTTTCGAAAAACAATGATATCATCAATGTCTGAACATTCTCCCACAAATTCTTCTTTCTTCATGCTCGAACCTGATCCGATAAATCCTTCTTTTCGATTGACATAAAGCTTAGCATTGTTGGCAACAACCATCGCAACTTTAATGGTTTCGAAAGATTCAATTTTAGTTTTCCGCTCTTTTCCTTTTCGATATTTCGCTAATAATTTTTCGAAATAGGTAATCGTGTATTTTGTCAAATTCGCCAAGTCGTGTTTAACTTGCTTTAACTCTTCTTCGATTTTTGCAATTAACTCATCTGCTTTGAATGAGTTATATTTTGAAATACGCTTGATTCTAATTTCTGTTAATCGAGCAATATCTTCATGTGTGATGTCTCGGAAAAGATGAAGTCGTTTGTCTGTTTTTTTAGGTTTATCCTTTGGTGTAGCAATGTATTTTTGCAACTCTTTATCAATCGTATCGATAACTGCTTCCCAAGTTTCACATTCTTCGATTTCTCGATATACACGGTTTTCAATAAATATTTTTTCCAAACTTGCGAAATGCCATTTCTCTTCAAGTTCCCCTTTACGGATTTCCAATTCTTGTCGCAACAAATCTTTCGTCGCCTCAGTACTGAATTTTAATAAATCATTGACCGAAAGAAAAAGAGGTTTGTCATCGACAATCACGCAAGCATTTGGCGAAATAGAAACTTCACAATTTGTAAATGCATACAATGCATCCATCGTCACCTCGGGTGAAACCCCTGGAGCTAAATCGACAATAATTGATACATCTTTCGCAGTATTATCTGTTACTTTTTTGATCTTAATTTTTCCTTTATCATTTGCCTTGACGATACTGTCCATCAAATTGGCAGTTGTGATTCCGTAAGGCAATTCTTTAATCTCCAAAGTATTTTTATCTACCTTTTCGATAACAGATCGAACTTTAACTCTTCCTCCTCGCTTTCCTGCTTTGTAATCTGTTACGTCAATTGTCCCTCCTGTCATAAAATCAGGATAGATTTTGAAGGGTTTATTTTGCAAAATTTTAATCGAGGCTTTGACCAGTTCGATAAAATTATGAGGTAAAATTTTTGTAGAAAGCCCAACTGCAATTCCTTCTGCACCTTGCGCCAACAACAATGGAAATTTCATTGGCAAATTCACAGGTTCTTTTTTCCGACCATCATAGGAAAGTTGCCACTCGGTAGTTTGAGCATTGAAAGCAACTTCCAAAGCGAACTTCGTCAATCGGGCTTCAATATATCGAGGAGCAGCTGCGCCATCACCAGTTCGAGCATCTCCCCAGTTTCCTTGCGGATCGATCAGCAAATCTTTTTGTCCCATATTGACTAATGCACCTCCAATAGCCGCATCACCATGTGGGTGATATTGCATCGTCTGACCGATCACATTAGCTACTTTGTGGTATCGTCCATCATCCATTTCTTTGAGGGCATGAAGGATTCGGCGTTGTACAGGTTTGAGTCCATCTTCATAGGCAGGTACGGCTCTCTCTAAAATTACATAGGAAGCATAATCCAAGAACCACTCCTTATACATCCCAGTAACTCTTGTAATAGTTTCTGTAGATTCATTAGAATCGATTTGATTTTCTGCAGATTCTTTATCTTCTTCGTAGTCGTTAATTTCTTCACTCATCTTTTATACTTCCTCAACAATATCTAATTCAACTTTTAAATTTTCAATAATAAACTTTTGTCTATCTGGAGTG